>JAJSLI010000083.1 GCA_021272315.1 Methylacidiphilales bacterium
TGGTGGGCCGGTCGTTTCGGCTTCATCGCATTTTCCCAGTTTTGAGGACTTTAGTTGAAGGTTTATGGGAAAATAAACACCTCCTTAAGAATTACAAGATATTATATAGCAATGTGATAGGAATTATTCAGGATCGACTACGTTAAGGTGGCGAAGGGACAAGCAAACATCGCCATGCTCAATGGGAAACCTTCCCAGAGGGAAGCCATGCTCCTGAGAAGCCGGCGCGTTGTAGTCCTTTTACGATCGGCTGACAATTGCGCATCAAGCGCCAGATCAGGCCGGAGCGAAAATTTTCTATCATCAGGATCAACAACCCGTGGTTTAGGCCAAAGTTATATTTCGATTGCCAGATATTCTGTGGAGTTGAGTCACCGAACATTGGATTAAACGAGGCGGCAAACCCGCACGGATCGCGTTTCCCCACTTCCGTTTTCAGAAAATATTCAATTGTCGGGAGGACAATTTCCGGCGCGAATGGAAGCGACGCCACGGCTGCGCCAGCGGAGATGGTTCCGTCGTCCGGACCAAAAGGAACTCCGCGCGCGTGATAGCCGAGAAAGCGCACCTTGCGGCCCTTGATTCTGCGCATGCATGGTCCGGGACCGTCGCAAGCGGTGATACCCCAGCTCAGTTCCGAATGGCATTGGAATCCCAGTGGATTTCTTCGGCAGTATTCCCGCTGAATATAGGTGGCGCGGAGGCTGTTCTCAAAATAGTCCGTTGACTTTTCCTTCATGAAATCATCCTGCAGGCCGCGAAAATCGATCCAGGCGTGCATGAATTGGTGAATGAACAGCGGCCCAGCGTAAAGATATTCGTAACCATAGACTCGTTTCCATTGATAAGTTCGCGTCCATGCGCGGTAACTAGCACGGGACAGCGGATGGGTTGGTGAGCCAAGGGCGAGGACGTACAGGAGCAATCCCTCGCTGTAACCCAGCCAGCGATTTTTCAAGAAGCCTTTCTCGGGAACATGACCGTGACTCAGAGTCAGGGCGCGATTGCAGGCCCAATTCCACTCCGTTCTGCGGTAGATCCATCCTACGCGTTCGCGAAGTTCCCGCTCCTGGCCGGTGGCGCCGGAAAAATACTCACGGGCGACGAGCATTCCCAAGATCAAAAGGCCCGTGTCCATCGTGGATAGTTCGCACGCTGATGCGCGCGTGCCTTTTTCCATGTGTAGAAAATGATAGTAAAATCCGCGACGGCCTGTTGAATCGGGTTCCGCGCCTTGCGGGCTGGCGGCAAAAAATCTGACTGCGGCCAAGACACGCTTCAGCGCTTCACTTCGGCTCATGAAGCCGCGTTCGACCGCCACGATGTAGACCGCAAACGAAAATCCGGTGACGGCAATGCTTGAAGGGGCCAGTCTCTCCGTTTTGTCGCGCACCAATCCGTTGGATGGATTACATTCGCGGGCAAAATAGCCGAATGACTCCTTCTGCAGTCGGTGCAGCATCTTGTCGGGAGATCGCGCCATTGAAGCTGTTTTCGGGAATTGCCTTTCGATTCAATCGCAGCCTTCGCCATGGACTGCCGGTGAACAGCCATTTGGGGGAAATTTTATACGATTTGAATGACTGTAATATTGATAGATTATTTTCAATTTGTGAGAGTGCCGTTTTCATGATGGAGTGCAAGGATTAGGAGGTGAGAGCCATGTCGAGTGCCTTCTTGTGGCGGGATGCATACTCCGTGAGGCGGAGATTTCACGCCTATGAATAGACCGGAGGAAGATGCGCTCGCAATTCGGGTAACACCCCACAGCGGCAGGACGGACCGGCTGTTATCATCCGCCGGTCGCCGCCTTTTCCAATGAAGTCCTTTCCAATCGTTATTCTCGGTGGAGGAGTGGTCGCCGGATACGCTGCAAAAGAATTTGTCGAACAGAGCGGCAAAAAAAGAGATCTTGCGATTGTCACGCACAATTCGAGCCTAAAAGAGGACCCAACCATGAAAGCGAAGAAGCAAGCTGGGACAACGCCCGCAAATCTCGTCGATGGCCTGCTTACGGTGGCTGATGACACATGATACTGTGTCCGCCGGGACTTCAAATTTGCTAGAGATTGGGGAGGTTGGAACGGGCAAAATCGCAATGCCTGCAACGACGCAGCCATCGCAGATCGACTAGATTTCAGCAAATTTATCTGGAAGCGGAAACGGGTTCGTCGACTTCCATGGCGTCGGCATTCACTTTTCTCGCAATTTTAACCAGCTTCTTGTTGGTGTCACCCTCCTCATCGAGGGTTTCCTGAAGAAGATCGGCTACTTTGTCTTCTCCCAACCCCTTTGCAAAGGCTCGAGCCGTGCCGTAGGCTGCTATTTCATAGTGCTCCACTCGGACCGCTGCCCCAATCAGATTGGCGTCCCGCACTGCTGCCGGGCCATCCGTCTCTATCGCTTCCCCTCCCTCTGCCACCAAACCGAGCATCGCCTGGCAAGTCTTGTCGCGTATGGGAGAGCCGAGCATTTTTAGAGCTTCCGTGAGGCGCTCAACGTGAATGCGGGTCTGGGCAAGATGACCCGTAAAGCCGGCTTTGAGATCTGCGTTGGAGGCGGCTTTGGCCATCTTGGGCAACGCCTTTACCAATTGCTTTTCTGCAAAGAGCAGGTCTTCGAGTTCGTTGATAAGCAGGGCATGAAGGTTTGGAATGGAAGCCATGATAGAAGAGTGAGTCGCTGGTTTTACTGAGCGGTTTAAAGTTCCGCGAACGTAGGTTCGCAGCGATTTCACGATACAGCAATGGCTCCGCGTGAACCATGGGGTAATACCCGAATTGCAGCTCCTCGGCCGCGAGCACGAGGGGCAGGTTCGCTTTTCCGAAGGGACTGCAGACCGGCATGAGCTGGATTGGCGGCTCAGCGGCGCCTTGGCGCCTAAAGCCATAGGCACCGAGCTAGCGGCGGGGAAGCACGTATTCAGCGAGGAAACCGATTTTCGGCCCATCTTCAGGCGTGAGCTCTTCGAAGATGTTCGGGAAGTCGCACTCGAAGATCTTGTTATTATCTGAACACCGGCATTCTGCTGGAGCTTCCCGTCGGCGCCGACCCGGCCTGGATTGACCGGCTGGTGGATGAACTGAGGGCACGCTGAAGCCATGGTTGCGATCGGCGGCGGCCGGGTCCAAATCTTCCTCCCCACGGGGGTCACCGATCTCAGGCGAGGCTTCGGCCTTCAGGCCGTGATCGAGCACGGGCTGGGCCGACCGCCTCTCAACGGCGATATTTACCTCTTCGCCAATCGAAGGCGCGACATAATCAAAGCGTTCTTCTTTGATTCCGGAGGAATCTGGATCTGCGCAAAACGGCTTATGGTTTGAACTTACCGCTGGCCCGAGCCCGGCCAGACGACAGTCGAACTGACCGCCGCCGAGTTGCAGCTGCTGCTCAGCGGCCTGGACCTCACGAAGACCCGGCCGAGGAAGTGGTGGAAGCTGCCGCTCTGGGCGCCGGTTTCCACTGCCATGGCGACAACGCCGCAATGTCCTTCGCTGGTTGGTCCGGCAACCGGACGATGATATCGATCAAGTATATCGACCTCGGCCTGTTTGCTGAGTCAGGATTGCGAGTCCTGCAAAACGTAAATGGGCCCGGTCTCCTATGCCAATGTTCCCTCCCGGAATTGATATCTGCATAGGAAAGACAACTCGTCATGAACAGCATCGCACTATCTTGAAACCGGCTCGGCCGCAGACTGGAATTGACACGGGAAGTGGCGGGATGAGATTTGAGGCCGTGTGGAAACGGTTGTTCCATAAGTCCCCGGCAAGGACCGGAGACCTCGGCCAACATATTACCGCCAATTGCCAGGTTTGCGGCGGCCGGCCGACGTTTAAAGGCAGCCGTATCATCGTCTGGCAGGTGCTAGACCAGGTGGCCGAGGGAATGCCCTGGGAGCAGATCTGCTGGTCTTGGCGCGAAAAGATCACCCACGAAGCCATTGCTGCAGCCGTGCAGTTGGCGGCTGGCCAGTTCAAGGAGACCTCAGGACCCCATGCTCCTCTTGGATGTACTTTGGTTCACACGTTGCCTTGTGACAGGTTCAAAGCACTCAGCCGAACCGCTTTTTTTGCCCGGAAATCACGAATTCCTGTGGGACGGCAATGAACTTAAAGCCTTCAATCAGTCACGAAAACATCGCTCGGCGGGCCTATCAGATCTGGGAAGAAACCGGTCGGCGGGACGGCAACGAGACGGCGCACTGGCGGCAAGCCGAACGCGAACTACACGCGCAGCACGGAAAGACTGGCGAGGTAGATAGCGCCCGATCGGACGAGCAAAAGCAGTGGTCTCAGCGCGTCACCCAGTACAGCAATGCCTTGGATCTCGAGTCAGGTGTATTCACTTGGGACGACCCGGTAGCGATTGCCCAGTCGCTCAAGGCCTCTGCTGAGGCCAGCGACCGTAGAAAGTCCACTGCGTTTCGGTCGGCAATGTCGATGCTCACGTTCTATATGAATCGGGCCGGACGTCAGCTAACAGCGGAGCAGCGGGCTCGCCTTGAGGCCGCAAAGGACGAACTTCGCGTACTCTTCAATCGCCGTCGCCATAGCTCGCCATTTTCAATAAGGTGACGGAAGCAACATGCACCGGACAAAGATACACCCATCCGCTCGCATATCGAGGGACGGCGCGGTACTTATTCCGCGGGAGGCGTCTACCTTAATTATCGTTTCATCATGCTGCCCATGCCATCGGCTTCATGGCGCTGGCTTTTGGGATGTCGCTGGGGATCGATTTTTTCGGCCGATTCGAGCTAAAGCTTAACGGCGACGTTCTGGCTTTCATCCGCACCATCCATTTTAACCAAGCACTGATGATGTGGATGCTGAGCTTCCTGCTGTTCGCGGGCGCGCTGACCGTCAACCTTGCCGAGTTTTGCCACCATCGCAGCCGAATCATTGCTCAATGACGGAGTCGGCGTCGTAGTCTTTCTCGTGATGCTTGGGGTGGCCGCCGGTGGCCAGCCTAGTTTTGCCGGCGGCTCATGGTTGTCTCTCAGGGAAGTAATCGGAGGCCTGCTTCTGGGTATTGCGACGGGGCTTTTCGCCTAGTGGATACTCAAGGGGATCGACGAATATGCCCGCAAAAAAGCCACGCCTAAAGGACGGGCGTGGCCTTCCGTTGATTCGTTGTTCTGAGCGCTAGGCGGCCTTCGACCCCTTTTGATTCTGCTCATGAAGGCGTTGCCACGCGGCATGCGAAGCCGGTCGGGCCTCGTCCCAGGCTAGTTTCGGTCGTTTCGCTTCATAGTTCCTCCGCAGATCCACTTCGCGATCCTCGAATGCGCCGCCCAGGGCGCCATATTGCGCATACCCTTCGTACCCGCTCCTGTAGGCTAAGCCATAGTCATCGTATGATCGGCCATTGGCGAAGGATTGGCGGCGATGGTTCTCGCGCCAGTAGGCATCTTCAACGGATGGGTTCACCGCTTTCGCCACACCGTGACCGGCTAAACCGCCGACGACGGCTCCGACGGCTGCTCCTGCGACGGTGCCGACCGGTCCTGCGACAGTTCCCACCGCGGCGCCGGCTGCGGCGGCGCCGGCGACCGCGCCAATTCCAGTTCCTACAACATGTGAACTGTGAGTTTTGGTGATCGGATCGGGATTGCGTGATTTGTCGTTTCTATCGAATTCTTTTTTGGTAGCATTCATGGGTTATTGACTAACGGTTGAGACGAAAACAAGGCGGATATGCCGCTAGCGTCGTCCGAATTCATTGCGCTTTCATTGCCTGAGTGTACGCGACAAACAGCATAAGGGGTATGGGGTGTAATCCCGACGTTGGCGGGACTGCTTCGGGCACGTCGGCGAGTCGAACTCATATCGGAACTGGGTGTATTTTCGACCAGAGGTCGTTCAATGCCGATGATCAAGGCCTAATGTCCTGCCGTGGTATGCAGAGGACGGAGTCTTATCACAGCTAATCAAGTACATCGGACAAAGCCTTCAAGGTCGATGGTCCGAAGCAGCGAGGGGTCCGATCAGGCGAAAATGCCTTCGCTCATAAGGGCTTCTTCTGCCGCAGCCCACTGGCGATTGGCCGCGTTTGCAGATCGCGCCCAGTTACTCCATCTGATTGCGCGCACCGCGAATGCAACTCTCGGCGGGACGAAACTGAAGCGACGGGCTAAGGTGATGTCGTTGTGCCGGAAGCGCTCTGGTGCTTGGTTCGCGACTCCATGAACGCTACGAGGTCATTGATCTCTCCAGGTTTCAGCGTGGCGCCGAACGCCGGCATGTTCACGCCGCCGTTGACAATGCGGATGATTATATCGCTTTTTGTCAACCGGTCGGCGATGAAGGTGAGATCCGGTCCGCGATGGCCGCCGCGGCCTTGAATGAGATGGCAATCGAGGCAGGACTTCTCCTGAAACAATTGAGCGCCGACGAAGACCGGGCCGCTGGTGGCGCCGACGATCTGTGGAGTCAACGGCCTGGGATCGAAGTTCGGCGACCAGGGAGATCTCTCTCCTTCGATCCACAGCGCGGCAATGGCAGTCACGGTCAGAAGGACGCCTGCCACAGCCCAGGGACGCCGGCGGGGGCTGCGTTCGCCGCTAGGGGCAATAAAGGGAAGGGCGATCAGCAGCAGTCCCGCCAGCAGCGGACCGAAGACCATGAAAACCTGCTCCGTGCCATGCGGCAGCAGCGCGAGCACCGCGAAATACCAAAGCAGATACCAGTCCGGACTGACGTGATTCCGGAAATTCGAGCCGCTTGAAGAGTTGGTCTGGGCCAATAAAAAGGACCCAGATCATGAAAGGAAAAAGATTCAGTACGGAGGAGAAAGTCCGCATCCTGCGGGAGGTGGACGGGGGCAAGAGCATCGTGGAAGTCTGCCGGGAAAAGAATATCTCGGATGTGACGTTCCACCGTTGGCGAAAACAGTTTGGCCACATGAATCTCAACGAGGCCAGGCGGCTGAAGGAGCTGGAGCGAGAGAACACGGAGCTCAAGAAGATGCTGGCCGATGCGATGCTGGCGAAGAAGGTGCTGGAGTACGCGCTCGAAAAAAAATTGTGAGCCCGGGGCATAAAAAGCAGGTCGTGGAAGCGGCCGTGAAGGAAGGAGTGTGCTCCGGGCGAGCAGGATGCCGGATCCTCGGGCTGTCCAGGTCGGGCTACTGGTATCGGGCTGGCCGGCGATCAAGCCGACAGCAGGAGCTGGTCAAGCGGATCCACGCCCTCGCCGACGAGGAACCTCGGTATGGGTACCGCCGGATCGCCGCGGTGCTCAAGGAGGAGGGCTGGAACGTGGGCAAGCGCCAGGTGCGGCGCCTGCGCCGAATGGAAGGCCTGAGAGTGCCCCCGACCAAGAAGAAGGTCCCTCGTCGTGGCCGCTCTACCGGTTTGCCGACCAAGGCGACACACCGGAACCATGTCTGGACCTGGGACTTCATCGCCGACGCCACGGTGCGCGGCGGATCTTTGAGGACGCTCAGCGTCCTGGACGAGTGCACCCGGGAGTGTCACGTACTGAGGGCCGATCGGGCCCTGAAATCCGGCGACGTGATCGACCTGGTAAAGGGGGCCATCGTCGAGCACGGGGCTCCCGAGTTCATCCGGTCCGACAACGGATCGGAGTTTATCGCCAAGGAACTGCAGCGCTGGCTGGCCGAAAACAAGATCAAGACAATCTACATCGAACCGGGCAGCCCCTGGCAGAACGGCTTCGTAGAATCCTTCCATGGGCGCTTCCGCGACGAATGCCTGAACCGTGAGCAGCTATGGACCCTCACCGAGGCCCGTGTCGTCATCGAGGACTACCGCAATAAATATAATCAGAAACGGCCGCACAGCCGGCTCGGGTATCAAAGCCCGGCCCGTTACGCGGCGAGCTTACTTCCATCCCTGGCTCCGGTCAGGCCCGCCGAGCCGGGCCTTCCCTCCGCCCGGGATGGACAACCAGCGTCAGGAGTATCAACATCAATTAACCATCCAGACCGACTCTGAAGGTGGCTCGAAAAGGTGGATCCGTTCAGCTCCAGTGACCGCGCCTACGGCTCCGCCTTCAACCGCGCCCTGTTGGGTGTTGGGACCTGTTCCGACGCATCCAGTGAGGACGGCGCAAAGAGCGAGGGCTGTGGCTGTAACTCTCTTTTCCATGGGTTGCATTTGTTGGCGTTGGGGTTCGGGTTTTTCGTTTTTCAAATTATTCACCGAACATCGTACGGTATCTCGTCTCAGTGGGTTTCTCCTTTTCAAGGCCCATCCTGGGATACCTATCCTTGTCGAGCTTTTGTCTCTTGTTCGCGTTTTTGGTCCATTTGCGATGGTAATCCTAGGAATCGGACGATGTCCTTACGATCCGCACGAACGCGGAAATGCTCCTCGCGCTGGAGATGGATTTTGATGACCGGCATGAATAACACCCTTTCTCAAATATGAGAATTACGGGTATTAAGTGGTGTTTTCCGCTGCTCATAATCGCGCTGTGATTTTGCCCGACCCTCCCTACGGGGAAAGCGCCCTCCATTTCGGGCTGTTCAAGCATGCGCCGAATGGCGGCCAGAGGCTATGGGGTGTTGCCCTATTATACATGGGAATGGATCGTCGGTTTTATTTGACCTCAAACCTCCCGCCCCTGGGGGACCTTCTGCAAGCGTGGTTGGTGGCGTGCTCATCGGGTGCTTGGCAATCGCGTTAAATTTAGCGAATTAGGTATGCCCGGATCGAAGAGGTCGAGGGGAGGCTGGGGCAGCAAGTCGATCCGCCTGCCACCGCCGCTCGCGTCGTCGTGCGCGCCGAAGTGCGTGAGATGTTTGCGGATTTCCACAACAGAGCCACGCACGGCGACGGCGAACGCCAATGGTCCTCAGGGTCCCGGTCGACGAGTCGCCAGCGGGTCTGATGACAATTCTATTGGGGAGATGCCATCCGTCCGCAAGGCATGCCTGACTTGGGACTAACGTCGTACGACCTGTGGCTGAGGCTCCTCGCGGCTCCACGACGGCTGCGGGCGCCCCCATCGGAACTGCCTGCAATTCGCATCCTGGACGTCACCTTTGGCGCCGCGTCGCAAACTCGAACAGCTTCCAGCTCTGGAATCTACGACGCGATCGTCCGGCCCTTTCGTCAAACGATCACGCAGCCGGTAGCATCAGCTATCGCCGAATCGATTGAGGATTCAAAGTCGGGAAATTTTCTACCGACAAAACACCGGGTACGATCCGAAATGGTAACCGGGTCAGGGATTTGGAGGTGGTGTCGTCTTGGTGCTGCTGGATCCCGGACACGCCAGCTTCCACAGCCAAACGCATAGAAAGCCGCTGACAATGATGGCGACCAAGCTCAGGTTTCGCCCAAAATAGTGACTGCCAACGACGATTTGAAAACCCCTGATCAACCGCAGAATGTGAACCAGGCAAAATAACCCGAAGATCACACTCGCAACTTTCAGACCCGTAGTTTGTGACTTCATAACCATGCGCTCCGATTTTTTTGTTTTGATGCTGACACTTGATCGATCTGCTGCCGACCGCGCTGGATGCGGCTTGGAATCGGCTGCCAGTGGTTGAGGTGTTACGAAGTTGCCTGATCCCGCCAAATTGTCGACGCCGATTATTGGACGTCGGATGCTGTGCGCAATCGAGTTATGGCAGGATCGGATCCACCCACGGCATCCAGGATACCCGCTGAGGCGGCTCTTGGACCAATCTATCGAAGCGCAATCGACCCTCGCATCGATCCGGTATCACAACGGAAGCGGTTTAGGTGAAAGTGAACGCCGACGAAGAAGGCGAGCCGCGTCTCATTCCATTTGGGCGGCCAATGCCACCCACGGTAGGGCTATACCCCATAGCGAAGACATCGTCAGCGGCGTAGCATGAAAGGCCTCACCCGGCAGATCGCGGTGAGTGAAGCGGATTTCCCGAACACGCTGCCAGTCGGACGCCAACAGCAAACAAAGAGCGGCAAGAAAAAGACGAAAGCTTTATCATGTTAATCAAAGCCAAAACGCTCAAGGGCTACTCATTGCATAGCCTCGATGGGGAAATCGGAAGGGTCGAGGAATTCTATTTCGATGACCGGCACTGGACAATTCGCTATCTGGTCGCCAATACCGGAACCTGGCTCACGGGCAGGCAGGTGCTCATTTCCCCCTATGCGCTAGGCGACGTGGATGGGAAAGAGCGCCAGATCGACGTCGCTCTGACCAAGAAGAAAATCGAGGACAGTCCTGCCCTGACCAGCGACAAACCCGTGTCCCGCCAGTTCGAGGACAACTATTACGGGTATTATGGATGGCCCGGGTATTGGGGTGGTCCATACAGCTGGGGATGTTATCCCTACATTGAACGCGACCATGAAAAATGGATGAGACCTACCCATGATGAAAAGGCTTGGGACCCCCATCTGCGCAGCACTCACGATGTGAGCGGTCGTAACATCCAAGCTACCGACGGCGAGATCGGCCACGTTGAAGATTTCATCATCGATGATGAAACCTGGGCAATTCGTTACTTCATCATCAATACGCGGAACTGGTGGCCCGGGAAAAAGATCCTGATTTCGCCGCAATGGATCGAGCGCGTTAGCTGGAGTGAGTCGAAGGTTTTCGTCAATCTTACCCGCGAGGCCATCAAGCAGTCACCGGAATACACGGAGGAGTCGCTGCCGACTCGGGACTTCGAGACCAGACTGCATCAACATTACAATCGCAAAGGATATTGGGTCGAAGAACTAGCGGTCGGTCAGACACCTCCGATGCACAAATGATTGGCTCTCCGCAGAATGGGACCTCCGCAACCGCTCCGAAAGATGTCTCGTAAAACGCATCAAGTCAGTCGGTAGGCAGCTCGCAATCGGGGCCTGATGTTTTCGCGCCTGAAATCTTGGCTCGGCATATTCTGACATGAAGTTGCGAACCATCGGTCTCCGGGTTTCAGGCGTGATCTTTGGGCTTGTCAGCTTAGGTCTCATCGCTCGGCTATGGGCCCGGTCTGAAATCGTTATCGGCAGCTATCACCTCGGTCGAATCCCGAGCTTGTTTTTAATTATTGCTACGGGTGGGCTCAGCATCTGGCTGGTGAAGCTGGCCGGACCCTGGTGCGCCGAGAGCAAAGCGGCGCCGACGCCGAAAACCTAAATCAGCTGCAAGCACCTTTCGCGTATGGGATTCGACGAAGGCGATGGACAACCTTTGATCCACCCACGCAGGTGGGGGACCAAAGTGAATTTTGCAATCGTGGTTGGGGTCATTGTTTTTCTGGGCCTCGGGGTCTTTGCGATATGCTGGACGCGTTCGCACAAGAACAAAGTTGCAAATGACATCCAGCAGAAGATGGAGGACAAACGCTGAACCTCTGGCTTCGCCTCTACCGGCCTAATTTGGGCTCGCTTTGAAGGGCTCCAGCTGCGCCCGGGTCCGCTTCCTGGGTCAGCCCAACTTCCCGCCATGTCGTCTTGCAATACCGCTGAAAAATTCAACGTCGTCATTCTCTACGACCGCTTCACGTCAGTCGGCCGGGCGATGGCGGCCTATTCTCATCTTACCCGTGAGCTGGAAAGCGAGTTTATCCCCGTACTCCGAATCTGGCGCGTCGATGTCGCGACGTTGCCCGAATGTGCCAGCCAAGCCGATGAAGACATCGAGGCTGCCGAAATGGTCATCATGGCGGTCCGCAACGTCCAACCTTGTCCGCCCGCGTTCGTGCGCTGGATGGAAGGAAGTCGCGGCGACAACGGTTGTGGCCTGACCAAACGTGCCTTGATCGCTATCATCGAGGCGCCCGACCAGGCCGCTCCCTCAGCCGACGCTTGGAACACCTTCGCACGCGGTGAGGCACAAGCTCAACTGGATGTCCTTTTTTGGGCGCCATCCGCAGAGGCGAGCGCCCCGCCGGCGCCGTGCGGCGCGACTACGACGGAGCCACGCACGAATGCCCTCGAATCAGCCGCAATCCGCCTTATGAAACCAACACCCTTGGAGTGACCGGTTCCGAATCGGCGGTCCCGTTTGGCTGGCTTTCAGGTGCATCCTGGGGCTTGACTTTGGCGTCCTGGCCCAGGCCCATGGTCAGCGCCGTCAATCCGGCGAGGCCGCCAAGTTGCATGGATTCGACGGCAGTGCTGGGGACGATGACAATGGTGGCATTCTCCTTCAACCCCTCATAGAGCATGTTCATAGCCCGTAAATGAAGGGCAACCGGATTGTGGGCATAACTCTTGGCTGCCTCGGCAAACTTTTCCGCCACCTGACGCTCTGAATCTCCCAGAATAACCCGAGCCTGACGTTCTCGTTCGGCTTGGGCCTGCATCGACATCGCATCCTCCAAGGCTGACGGGATCAAGACGTCCTTCACTTCAACTGATATGACATTGATGCCTTATGGTTCGGTGCGCTCGTCGATAATCTTCTGCAGCAAGTTGCTGATTTTGTCCCTGCCTTCCAGCATCTCTGAAAGCACGGTTTTGCCAATCACGTCGCGCAGGGCTGTTTGGGAGGCCCAGCTTATGGCGCTTCGAAAGTCTGCCACATCGAGAGCCGCCTTCTGCGGGTCCACCACTTTCCAAAACAGCACGGCATCCACATCCACTGGCACCGTATCCTTGGTAAGGGCTTTTTCCGCCTTGAAACCGGTCGTGATGACGCGAGTGTCGATCCAGTAGGGAATTGCATCGATGACCGGAATAATGACAAACAGTCCCGGCCCCTTTAGGGAGCGAAAGTGCCCGAGACGCAGGATCACGGCCTTATCCCACTGATCAGCCACTTGAATTGCGGAGGAGACGACAAGGGCGATGACAAAGGCCCCGACTGCTATCCAGAGCGCTTCCCAGTTAGCCCCAGCTCGATGCTTGGCGTATGCCAAGGCTACGCCAACGCCGAAAACCACTAAGGAAATCAATATTGCGAATGACCTATTTTGTTTCATTTAATTATCTCCCCAGTCTTCGCCCTTGCCGTGTCTTAGTGCCCGCCCTTTCCGGCGGCAGTCCCAACGGCGATGTGGGCGGCCGGATCTGTCTTTCATGGGTGGGCCTCCGTGTCCGATTGTCGGTTGAAGTTTTCGCCAGGCATGTACTCTAGTGCAAAGCGCAACTTGTGGGCTATGGTGTGTTACCCTCCCCTTGGATGCTCGGAGTTGCGCGGGGCGGCCCGAGATGCCGATGTGAATGCCGAAGCCGGTACCGTCTGGCTTCCCAAGATAAACATCACACGGCTATCAAAAATCAGTAAGCCCAGATCCTGAGCTACAGCTGATTTCAGGACGCATCAAATCGGGCACGACTGTTGCAAACGGGCAGCAGGCGCCCAAGGTTGCTGGATGAAAAAGAAAACTTCTGCTCACTCGTCCTCTTCGTCAGTGTCTTCGGCAGCCGTCGTGCTGGCCCCGTCTCATGATGAAATTGCAACGCGAGCAGAGGCACTATGGCGGGAAAAGGGATGTCCGCAAGGCTGCGACGACGAGTTATGGCTGGAAGCCGAGCGGCAATTGTGTCGCTCGCCGGCTTTTGAAGGAGAAGAGAGAGACAGGATCGCGCTCGCTGATCCGCGTTTTGATTTCAACCGAAAGAGCGATGACCTGATGGAGGAGTTGAATCAACGATTTCCCGGACAGACCGGCAAGGAGACGACTTCGCTTTAGCATCGGCCCCGCACTTGTTTTGCCTAAGGTCCATCACTAAGAGCTTGTAGCGCCCCGGCCAATTCCAGCGTTCGAGGCAGGCGCGGACCACCGAAAGATTCCTCCCTGAAGGGGAACTTGTGCATGCGTCCAAGATCGTGGTGGCGGAGACACAGCGGACGATGACTTCCTTTCGCTATATTCCCAATTAACCGATCCTCGACGAAAACGCGCTCCAAAGTGACCCATGCGGCCGTAGGGGTATTACCGCCAGCACTGCGGCGTGAACCGAAAGACGCGCCGGCTGACCGGCGCCCTGTGGCGCAAAGCCGCGCGCCTGCAAATCGAACTCCATCGCTCGTGCGGTCGATAGGCGCAGAGCTCTGATCACCGCCGGAAAAACTGCTGAGAAACACTCCTCCACGTAGGACAACACCCCATAGTCTCCGGTCGTCTTTCGGAGCAAGCTCTGTGGCTCCGAAAGAGGGGATGCTTTCGAGAAGAGAAAGTCGGTCAAAAAACAACCGTAGGATAAAAGATCTATGTTACAAAACATCAAAGAACTCTACGGCAACAAACTCGTCGCGCTGGATGGAGAAATCGGGTTGGTAAAGGACTTCTACTTTAACGACAAAACCTGGATGATTCGCTACTTGGTTGCGGACACAGAGCCATGGTTGCCAGAACGTCTCGTCCTGCTCTCCCCCCATGCTTTCGGCCAATGGGATGAGCATGAAAAGAGCCTGCGTGTGAAGCTGAGCAAAAAACAGATCGAGAACAGCCCCCCGCTTGAATCGCACATCCCGGTTTCCCGACAATATGAGATTGCATATCACCGCTATTACGGTTGGCCGAGTTACTGGGATGCCAGCGGGTTGCGCGCCCCTGCCGGCTATCCGGAGGTCCCCTCACCATCGAAGGACGATATAGAGGGCCATCTGCCGCTCTACCTCCGGAAGGACAAGCATCTCCGAAGCACGCAAGCGGTAACCGGCTATCACATTCAAACTGTCGATGGAGCGATTGGCCGCGTGAGCGGCTTTCTGGCCGACGATCACAGCTGGGCGATTCGCGACCTGGTCGTCGAAAGCGGCCACTGGTATAGGGGCAAAGAAATCCTGATTTCCCCGAGCAAGATTGAACGAATCAGTTACGAGGAATCCAAGGTGTTTGTAAATCTCACTGTGACAGACATCCAGCGGACTCCGGAAAACATTCTCGCGAGGGTCGGCTCGCAAAACCATGCAATGGAGATTTTCCGCGACTAAGTCATTGCTCGGTCACTGGCCGAGAAAACACCACTTAATATCCGTCATTTTCATCTGACGCCCACAGGCCGCTTCATCGGTCGGCTTTGCCGCCGCCGGAAACGCGAGCCACTCAGCCAAGGTGATGCAAGCCGAGAACTTCATCGAAATTAATCCGGTGTCCACATTGGGTGACGTCCGCTCGATCCTCACAACGTAAACATGCAACAAAAACAGTATGAACAAGAATAATTCGGTCGTAGCAATCTATCCATCGCACACGGCAGCCGAAGCGGCTGTCAAGGAACTGGAGCAATCCGGTTTCGACATGAAAAAGTTGTCGATTGTTGGCCGGGACTATCACACCGAGCAGCATGTGGTTGGCTACTATAACGTCGGTGACCGGATGAAACACTGGGGCAAAATAGGAGCCTTTTGGGGCTGGATATGGGGATGCCTGTTCGGATCCGCGTTTTTTCTCATTCCAGGCATCGGGCCGTTGCTCATCGCTGGGCCGCTCGTCGGTTGGCTTGTCGGGGCGCTGGAAAGCGCGGTCGTGGTCGGTGGTCTGAGCGCGCTCGGGGCAGGTTTGTTTGGCTTGGGCATTCCAAAGGACAGCATACTGAAGTATGAAACGGCGCTAAAGACTGACAAGTTTCTCCTGCTCGCCCATGGCTCCGCGGATGAAATCATTCATGCCAAGGAGATCCTCAATGGCACAAATCCAGAAACATTGGAGCATCATCAGTCTACGTGGCAGCGAGTCGCAGCGTCGGTATGAAATGATCTTTTGATACGTAACGCAATACCGCCATCGCGACTAAACCGTCGTGACGAACGATCACCAGGCTATACGACAACGGAAGCGACCGATGATTAGTTCAAGATCAAGGGCGAAGGCGAAACCAATTCTTCTCGGAATCGCCGCGGACCACGGTGGTTTTGAGTTGAAGCAATATCTGTTCGGGATGCTGCGTGCGGCGGGTCAAAACGTGAAGGATTTTGGCGACCGGAAGCGGCATCCGAAGGATGATTATCCGGATTTTGTCGTTCCGCTGGCGCGTGCCGTCGCGTGCGGCCAGATCCATCGCGGCGTGGCTATCTGCGGCAGCGGAGTCGGAGCTTCGATCGCCGCCAACAAGGTGGCCGGCGTCCGCGCATGCCTGATCCACGAAGCGTTTTCCGCGCACCAGGGCGTCGAGGACGACAATCTCAACCTGATCTGTCTCGGCGGCCTCGTCGTCGGGCACGCAACCGCGTGGGAGCTGGTGCAAATCTTTCTCGCGGCACGCTTCAGCGGTGCGGAACGCCATCTCCGCCGTCTGTCAAAGGTGGCGGAACTCGAGCGCAATGCATCGAACGAAATCCCATGAAAATAAGCCCCTTGGCCGGAAAGCCGGCGCCCGTCGGTATACTCGTTGATGTGCCTCGGCTCGTCACCGCCTATTACGCCGAGGTGCCCGACCCCGCGGTGCCCGCGGAGCGAGTGGCATTCGGCACTTCCGGGCATCGGGGTTCGTCATTCAATCGGGCGTTCAACGAATGGCATATCCTCGCGATTACCCAGGCGATCTGCTTTTATCGAAAGCTGCAGGCAACAGAAGGACCGTTGTTCATGGGAATCGACACGCACGCGCTATCGATTCCGGCTTTTGCCACCGCGCTCGAAGTGCTGGCGGCAAATGGAGTCGAGGTGATCATTGCCGAGGGTGAAGAGTATACGCCGACTCCGGTGATTTCACAGGCGATTTTGACGTATAATAGTGGAAGGAAGACCGGACTCTCTGACGGGATTGTCATTACCCCCTCGCACAATCCGCCTCATGACGGTGGCTTCAAGTACAACCCTTCCACCGGCGGTCCGGCGGACACGGTTGCGACCGGTTGGATCGAAAGTAAGGCGAATGAGATTCTAGAGTCCCGCTTGGCCGGCGTGAAGCGTGTTCCTCTCGACAAGGCACGCAAAGCCTCGACGACCCATCGGCGCGACCTCCTTGGCTCCTACGTCGCCGATCTCGGCAACGTGGTTGAAATGGATGCCGTCCGCGGAGCCAAGCTCAGTCTGGGCGTCGATCCGCTTGGTGGCGCCGGGGTCCATTACTGGGGACGCATCGCCGAGCGCTACAATTTAAATCTTACCGTGGTCAACGATGCGGTCGACCCCACCTTCCGATTTATGACTGTGGATTGGGATGGTCAGATCCGGATGGATCCATCCTCGAGCTATGCGATGCAGCGATTGATCCAGATGAAGGACCGTTTCGATCTTTCCTTCGCCTGCGACACCGACCACGACCGGCACGGCATCGTCACCAAAGGCAAAGGGCTGTTGCCGCCCAACCATTACCTATGCGCAATGATTTCCTATCTTTTCCAGAACCGGCCGAAGTGGTCTGAGGGGCCAGCCGTCGGCAAGACGCTGGTAAGCACGCAGTTGATCGATCGCATAGCCGCCAAACTGGGCCGGAAGCTCTTCGAGGTTCCGGTTG
Source organism: Methylacidiphilales bacterium (assembly GCA_021272315.1). Taxonomy (GTDB): domain Bacteria; phylum Verrucomicrobiota; class Verrucomicrobiia; order Methylacidiphilales; family UBA1321; genus JABDGH01. Next base: position 17,315 of record JAJSLI010000083.1, read on the forward strand.
GCTTCAAATGGTTCGTGGGAGGATTGCTTGACGGCTCTCTTGGCTTTGGAGGAGAGGAAAGCGCAGGCGCGACGTGCTCCCGTCTGGACGGCAGCGTTTGGACGACGGACAAGGACGGATTCGTGCCCTGTTTGCTCGCCGCCGAGATGACAGCGCGAATGGGCCGCGATCCCGGCGACATTTACCGTGCGCTCGCCCAGGAATTCGGCAATCCCGTCTATGACCGCGTGGAAGCTCCCGCAACCCGGGCCGAGAAAGCCGTGCTGGAAAGACTGTCGCCGGACCAAGTCAAGACCACGGAGCTAGCGGGCGAAAAGATCAAGGCCATCCTCACCCGCGCCTCCGGAAATGGGGCGCCCATCGGCGGGCTGAAGGTGGTTACAGAGAGCGGCTGGTTTGCCGCGCGTCCATCCGGTACCGAGGACATCTATAAGATTTACGCCGAGAGTTTTCGTGACGATTCCCATTTGCGCAAGATCCTGGAAGAGGCCCAGACTATTGTCGGCGCGGCGTTGACGGCCAAAACCGCGCCAAAGGCAGGTCTGGCGCCGGCGCCCCCGCAGCCGAAGAAGGCCAGCGAAGCGGTTGTCGCGTGATGCAATGAACGCGATCCCGAAGAGCAAATTTATGCGGGCAAAATTAAAGTTATGAGCGCAGACACATCCGGCGCCCCACCTCCGGCCGCCCCGCCGCAAGGCCTTGAAGCGCTGACCGAACTGGCCATGGACCTGCGCTGGACGTGGAATCACAGCGGCGACGAGTTGTGGCGGCGGCTCGATCCCGCGCTCTGGGCGCTCACGTATCACCCTAGTGTGGTGCTCCAGACCGTTTCACGCGAAAAACTTTCGCATGCTTTGGCTGATCCAGACTTCTGTGGATTGCTTGACCGTCTGGTCCAAGCCAAACGGCAGGCGGCGACGATACCCCGCTGGTTTCAGCAGACACACTCCCAAGCTCCCCTCAGCTGCGTCGCCTATTTTTGCATGGAATACATGTTGAGCGAGGCTCTTCCGATTTATTCTGGCGGCCTCGGAAACGTAGCTGGTGATCAGCTCAAAGCCGCGAGCAATTTGGGGGTTCCGGTGATCGCCGTGGGCCTCCTTTACCAGCACGGGTATTTTCACCAGGTGATAGACCGGAACGGAGCGCAGCAAGCGCTTTATCCCTACAACGATCCCGGTCAATTGCCCGTCACGCCGGTGCGTCAGGCGAACGGCGAGTCGCTCCGCCTCGAGATAGCGTTGCCTGGATACTCCGTCTGGCTGCGAGCCTGGCAGGTTCAAGTCGGCCGGTCAAAGCTCTACCTCCTGGACTCAAATGACGCGGCCAATGTTCCGATTCATCGGGGTATCACCAGTGAGCTATATGGCGGCGACCAGGAATTGCGCCTGAAGCAGGAGATGGTGCTTGGGATCGGCGGCTGGCGATTGCTGGCCGCGCTTGGTCTCAAACCGGACGTCTGTCATCTCAATGAAGGACACGCGGCCTTCGCTTTGCTGGAGCGTGCGCTGGGCTTCATGGTCGAAACCGGACAGCCCTTCCCCGTTGCGCTGGCGGCCACGCGCGCGGGCAATCTCTTTACGACCCATACGGCGGTCGCCGCGGGATTTGACTTTTTTTCGCCCGCCTTAATGGCGCAATATCTGGGGCGGTACGCCCAGGAAAAGCTCGGTCTGGCGCTGCGCGAATTCCTGGCGTTGGGACGCCGGAACCCCGAAGACGCGGACGAGCCTTTCAACATGGCCTATCTGGCGATGCGGGGGAGCGGGGCAGTCAATGGAGTCAGCCGGCTGCATGGCCGGGTCAGCCGCCACATCTTTTCCCCTCTCTTTCCCCGGTGGCCGGAGGACGAAGTGCCGGTCGGCCATGTGACCAACGGCGTACACATGCCAACTTGGGATTCGGCGGCGGCGGACGATCTTTGGACAGAGGCCTGCGGCAAAGGCAGGTGGCTGGGGACATTGGCCACCCTGGAGGCGGACCTCCGCCGGGTCTCGGACGAAAAACTCTGGACCCTGCGCACTGTTAGCCGAAAGTCCCTGGTGGAATATGCCCGCGAAAGGATCGGCCAGCAGATGGGCGCCGCGGGTGTGGAGCGGGAGGTGATCGCCCGGACCCAATCCCGACTGGATCCCGGAATATTGACGCTCGGCTTTGCCCGCCGGTTTGCGACTTACAAGAGGCCAAATCTGCTGCTGCACGACCCCGACCGGCTAATTCGCATTCTTAAAAATCCCCAGCGCCCGGCGCAGCTGATCCTTGCGGGCAAAGCGCATCCGGCCGACCAAGCCGGACAGGCGTTAATACTGGAGTGGACGCGCTTTATCCGGCGCAGCGATGTGAGCCCTCCGGTGGTCTTTTTGGCCGATTACGACATGCTCTTGGCCGAACACCTGGTGCAGGGAGTCGACGTTTGGATCAACACGCCTCGGCGGCCGTGGGAAGCGTGCGGCACGAGCGGCATGAAGGTGCTCGTCAACGGTGGCCTCAACCTATCGGAAATAGACGGCTGGTGGGCCGAAGCTTATGTGCCGGACGTCGGATGGGCCTTGGGTGACGGTCAAGAGCACGGGGAAGATCCCGCCTGGGACGCCGCCGAGGCTGAGGCTCTATACGAGCGACTCGAGCACGAGGTCATACCAGAATTTTATACCCGCAACGAAAAGGGCATACCCGCCGCCTGGGTGCAGCGAATCAGGGAGAGCATGGCACGACTGACTCCCAGGTTTTCCTCCAACCGCGCGGTGCGCGAATACACCGAGCAGCATTATTTGCCGGCCGCCGCCGCCTACCATGAGCGCGCGGCGAACAAAGGCGCGGTCGGAAAACAAGTGGTCGATTGGCAGCAGGCGGTGGATCGAAAGTGGGGTTCAGTGCGCTTCGGAGACCTGCGAGTCGAAACCAACGCGGAGCACCACGCGTTTGCGGTCGAAATCTTCTTGAACGATCTCGAACCGAGTGCGGTGCGAATCGAGCTTTATGCGAACCGCGTTAATGGAGGCGATCCCGTGCGGGAGGAAATGAAGTGCGCGGATCCGCTGGCCGGCCCATCCGGCGGGAGGGTCTACCGCGCGACGGTGCCCACGACACGTCCGGCGAGCGACTACACGGCGCGAGCGATACCTCAACGCTCCGGAGCGACGGTTCCGTTGGAATCCGATCGAATCCTTTGGCAGCGATGAAGAAAATGCCCCGGCGCGAGTTGCGCAACCGCATCTCCAAGGCCTCCGGGCGCATGAACGTTCGCGCGGGCGCTCCCATGCCGTTGGGAACCCAGGAAAGCGGAGGCGGGGTCAATTTCGCCATCTTCAGCCGCAATGCCAGTAGCGTTCGCCTAGAATTGTACGACCATCCCAAAGACGCGGCGCCCTCCCGGGCGATCGACCTGAATTCAACGCACAACCGCACCGGCGACGTATGGCACGTTTGGGTGAAGGGGATCGCCACCGGTCAATGCTATGCTTACCGCGTGGATGGCGATTACGAGCCAGGCAGCGGACATCGTTTCAATTTCCACCGGCTTCTCCTCGACCCCTTTGCGACCGCAATTTCGCGGCTGCCCCGCTGGGATTTTGCAGCGGCGCGCGGGTACGATCCGTCTTCGCCGGAACAAGACTTGGACCTCTCGAAGGTGGACAATTCCGGGTCGATGCCGAAATGCGTGTTTTTTAACGAGCCCTTCGAATGGAAGGGAGATCAGCTCCCGAGGCATCCATGGTCGAAGATTGTCATTTATGAAGTGCATGTTCGCGGTTTCACCATTCATCCCAAGTCGGGTGTGGACCATCCGGGAACCTATCGAGGGCTGATGGAAAAGATTCCCTATCTCAAAACGTTGGGAATAACCGCTGTGGAACTGATGCCCGTGCAGGAGTTTAACGAGAATTCCATCACGCGTATAAACCCTCGGACAAAGCAAGCGCTCAAGAATTACTGGGGCTACGATCCGGTGATTTTCTGCGCGCCCAAAGCCTCCTACAGCAGTTCGAGAGGTTTGGGCAAGCAGAAGCGGGAGTTCAAGGAAATGGTCCGGGCCTTTCACAAGGCCGGGATAGAAGTGATCCTCGACGTCGTGTTCAATCACACGGCGGAGGGGGACGAACTGGGGCCGACGCTCTGTTTTCGCGGGATGGACAATGCGATCTTCTACACGCTGGCGGACGACAAACGCCACTACAAGGACTACACGGGCACGGGCAACACCATCAACGCCAACAATCCGGCGGTAAGGGAGCAAATCCTGGCCGCTCTCCGATATTGGAGGGTCGAGCTGCACGTCGACGGATTCCGCTTTGACCTGGCCTCGGTTCTCGACCGCGATGGCGACGGAAGGCTGCTGGCCAATGCCCCGGTTCTCGAACAGATCGCCGAGGACCCGATTTTGAGAGACGTGAGAATCGTCGCAGAGGCCTGGGACGCCGCCGGTGCCTATCAGGTGGGCAGCTTTTCGGAGCGGCGGTGGGCCGAGTGGAATGGCCGGTATCGGGATGATGTCCGGCGCTACTGGTGCGGCGATGACGGCATGCTTGGCCTATTCGCCAGCCGCATCTGCGGCAGTGCCGACATCTATACGAAGTCGGGCAAAGGGCCCGAGTGCAGCATCAACTTCGTCACCTGCCACGACGGCTTCACCCTGAACGACCTTGTGAGCTATCGCCTCAAGCACAATGAACCAAACGGAGAAAATAATCGTGACGGAACTGACGCCAACTTCAGCCAGAACTGTGGCACGGAAGGCGAAACGGCCGATTTAAAGATCGAGACCTTGAGGAAGCGGCAGATCAAAAACTTTCTCCTGACTCTGCTGATCTCGCGCGGCGTACCGATGCTGCTCGGCGGGGACGAATTTCGTCGCACGCAAGGCGGCAACAACAACGCTTACTGCCAGGACAACGAAACGAGCTGGTTTGATTGGAGCTGCCTGGATCGGCATAAGGAACTTTTCCGCTTCACTCGCGGCATGATCGCCTTTCGCAAAGCCCATCCGATTCTGGGCACGGAGCAATTCTACACCGACAATGAAATCCAGTGGTTTGGATCGCAGGGGGGACTGCCCAACTGGGCCGACCCGAAAGAAAAGCGGTTTGCCTGCCTGATTCACGAAAGCGATCAAAATGCCTTGTTCCTGATGTTCAATGCCGGCGCCACCGCGGTCGATTTCCGTTTGCCGGCCCTGCCGCCGGCCGCTCGATGGCATTTGTCGGTCGACACCTCTGGCCTGGCGCCGCGAGATCTGTTTGCGACGGGTGAGGAGCCGCTTTGGAAAGATCCGAAAAGTTACCACTTGGGCCCCCAATCCAGCGCCATACTTCTCATTCGGGCAATCAACCGCGGAAGCCGGCATGCTGCGTCGACGAAGGCCAAGTGAAAAGAGTGCTCCCAATCACGACCTTGTTTCTGGATATCGGCGGTGTCCTGCTCACCGACGGATGGGACCATCAGGCTCGCAAGCGGGCGGCGACGCACTTCAACCTCGGATTTGCCGAGATGGAAAATCGGCATCACCTGACCTTCGACACCTACGAGGAAGGGAAGCTCACGCTCGAGGAATACTTGGATCGGGTGGTCTTCCATCAAAAGCGGTCGTTCACCCGCGTTCAATTCCGGCGCTTCATGTTCGCGCAGTCAAAACCCTATCCTGAGATGATCGAGTTGGTCGCTCAGCTCAAGGTCCAGTATGGGCTGAGGGTCGCCGTGGTCAGCAACGAGGCGCGGGAATTAAATTCACATCGGATTCAAAAGTTCAAGCTGAGCAGATTTGTGGATGCTTTCGTTTCCTCGTGCTTCGTCCACATCCGCAAGCCCGATGCGGACATGTTTCGGCTTGCGCTGGACATCATCCAAACGCCCGTCGAGCAGGTCATCTATATCGAGAATACGGCGATGTTCGTCCGGATCGCGGAAGGCATGGGAATTCGGAGCATTCTTCACACCGACTACAAATCCACGCGTGCAAAACTTTCCGCGCTCGGCCTAAAGATCATCGACTGAGGTTAATCGTCGTCACAACGCCTTCAACCATATCGTTTGCGTCCATCGTCTCCCAAAAGGTCAATGCGCCACCGATGCATCAACCGGGGCCAAGCGTGGGTCGGCCTTGGTGACAATATCGCGCATTTTGGCGATGCTGCCTTTCAAGTTGCGTGCGCCGAATAAACTCGTTCCGGCGACGAAGGTGTCCGCCCCGACGCGGGCGCATTCGGCGGCCGTCTCGTTGTCGATGCCGCCGTCCACACCGATGCGGTAGGACAATTTCCTCTCACGGCGCCAGGTCGCCGCCTTCTGAAGTTTCGGCAGTATTTCCTGAATAAATTCCTGCCCTCCGAATCCGGGATTGACGGTCATCACGAGCAATAGGTCGATCTGATCAAGAAACCCTTGGACGGCGTTGATTCTCGTAGGGGGGCTGATCGCGAGGCCGACCTTCTTTCCCAGCGAGCGAATTTTTTTGATGAGGGAAGGGACTTGGTGAGCGAGTTCGATGTGAACGATCATTTCGTCAGCTCCGGCCTTCGCAAACGCTTCCAGCAGAACTTCCGGCTTGGAACACATGAGGTGAATGTCAAAAAAGAGTTTGGTGAATGGCCGAATAGCCTTAACCACCTGCGGTCCGAACGAGATATTGGGGACAAAATGCCCATCCATAATGTCGAGGTGCAGTCTATCGGCCCCGGAACTTCCGGAACGTTCAGCTTCCCTGCCGAAGCAGGCGTGGTTAGCAGCGAGAAGTGAAGGCGCAATAATTATTTCGGATCTTTTCAAAGGTTTGGTGACACGATAGTCGCGATGTGCGCGTTTACCACCGAAACAGCGGGTTGTTTGGTGCAGGTCATATTTCTTTTAGTCGCGCGGATTGAAGGCAGACCGCCTCTCCGAATTCGAGTCTGCCCAGGAATGGCAGCAGAGGTAGGTCTCGGCTAATGCCGCTCTCGCGGAAGCGGCGTCCCTTTCCTTTCTGCTTGGTGCAGAAGGTTGAGCGCTAAGGCAGCTATCTTCTGAGACGTTTGGTCTCATCTCTGGTGAAGTGTCTGCGCAACTCCGCCCGCTCGATACTTAAGCGGTGCATGCATTGTGCCATGCGCCGCGGCCCATCCGACCTTCGCGGAGACCAAGGACAAGCGTCACTCTTTTCGCGGACGTATCACGCCGACGTGTGCCGGGATGGCTGGCGCAAAACGATTTCGAGGAGCTTTTTTTGGATCTAGAAAAGTCAATGGAGTTCGGGTTTCACCCCATTGAGCATGGCCGGCCTCAGGGCTAAGCTATCGGCCTTATGGAAAACAAGCGATCGTTTGGCGTGAAATCGGGCACCGAAGATAAAGTCGAAGGTGCCTCCAAGAATCTTTCCGGCAAGGTCAAGGAAGGCGTCGGCAAGGCGATTGGAAGCCACCACCTGGAGGCCAAAGGCGATTCAGAACAACTCGAGGGCCAAGCACAGAAAAAGGTCGGCGAGGCCAAGAAAGCGTTCGGTAAGTAATCCCGCTCCTTTCATGAAAACATCCCTCCCTGCATCGACATTCGCTTTTCTGCTCGGATTGACGGGTTTGGTCGCCATCGGAGGACTCGCTGGCGGCTGCGCGGCGACGCCCACGAGCGACAGCACCGGGCAATACGTGGACGATACGACCATTACGACCAAGGTGAAGAGCGCTCTTCTGGGCGATGATGCCGTCAAATCGTTCGAGATCAAAGTCGAGACAGTTAAGGGAGTCGTGCAACTGAGCGGCTTCGTTGACACGTCAGACCAAAAGTCAGCGGCGGAGAAAGACGCGTCGGCCGTGACCGGCGTGAAGAACGTTCAGAACAATCTTATCGTCAAGTAGCATAAGGAACTAGCACAGGCTGCGTTTCGAAATAGGATTCCGCGCACGCGACAAGGTTCGTCGCAAGGGTGCAGGGTCGGAATCCTTTCGCGGCGCGTCCTGAACCCCACCGGCATCAAGACTTCGAGCCAGGGAACCCGAATCGAAATCTGATGCCATGCAATCCATTCTGACCGTCAACGGCGGCTCATCTAGCATCCGGTTCGCGGTCTATGAGACGGGCGCAACGCTTCGGCGACGGCTTGGCGGGAAGATCGATCGCATTGGTGCGGGCGGCACGAACTTGATCGTCGACGATTCGGCCGGGAAACGGCGGGTTCCCCGCCGCGTTGCTGTCACCGACCACCGAATGGCTGCGACTTTTCTGCTGGACTGGCTTGAGGAGCAGCCGGTCTTCGCGTCGGTCAAGGCCGTCGGACACCGCGTGGTGCAGGGCATGCAGCATTCCGAACCGGAGCTCGTCACCCCCAAGCTGCTCGCAGAACTGCACCGGATCACCCGGTATGACCCCGACCATCTGCCGCGTGAGATCGAGTTGATCGAGGCGCTCCGCCAGCGGCATCCCAAGCTGCCCCAGGTGGCATGCTTCGACACCGCGTTTCACCGCACCATGCCGCAGGTCGCCAAGCTGCTGCCGATTCCGAGGCATTATATGGCCCAGGGGGTCGAGCGCTACGGTTTCCATGGGTTGTCCTACGCTTATTTGATGGAGGAGCTCGCCCGCATCGATCCCGTAGCCGCGAAAGGCCGTGCGATCCTAGCCCATCTTGGCAATGGCGCCAGCGTGGCCGCCGTGCGGCACGGCAAGAGTATCGACACCAGCATGGGCTTCACACCCGCGTCCGGCCTTGTCATGAGCACCCGTACGGGAGACCTGGATCCGGGCCTGGTTTACTACCTGGCGCGTACCCGCCGTATGACCGCGGCCCAGTTTCAACGGATGGTGAACCACAAGTCGGGGTTGCTTGGTGTTTCTGGGACCAGCTCCGACATGCGGGACTTGCTCGCACGGGAAGCCGGTGACGTGCGGGCCTCGGAAGCCGTGGCTCTGTTTTGCTATCAGGCAAAAAAATGGATCGGCTCCTATGCCGCGGTGCTTGGCGGTTTGGACACGCTTGTCTTTGCGGGAGGCATCGGTGAAAGCGCTCCGCTTATCCGGGAGCGGATCTGCGACGGGCTCGGTTTTCTCGGCATCAAACTGAGCCGGAGGCGCAATGCGAAAAACGCGGCGGTGATCTCCACGAGCGCCAGCCGAACCACGGTCCGGGTGATGCGCACGGATGAGGAACTGATGATTGCGCGCTCAGTGTCGCGTTCTCGTCCTGTAGACACTGCGCGCACCAAAAAACCACAAGGGCATTGAAGCCACCCCCAAGCCGAGAACTTGAACAGCAACCCAACGTCATGAAAACCACTCAATTGCTTCACAATCTCGGCCAGAGCTTATGGCTCGATAACATCACGCGTGATCTGCTGAACAGCGGCACGCTCAAAAAATACATTGACGAGTTGTCGGTGACCGGCCTGACCTCAAACCCGACGATTTTTGACCACGCGATCAAGAATAGCCCCGCCTACGACGCTGCGATCCGCGAAATTCTGGCGAAGGGGAAAGCTGGCGAGGGTCTTTTCTTCGATCTCGCGCTGGACGATCTCACCCGGGCCGCCGACCTATTCCGGCCAGTTTACGACCGCACGAATGGGGTGGACGGATGGGTGTCGTTGGAGGTGTCGCCACTTTTGGCCCATGACACGGTCAGCACCATCGCGGCTGCCAAGGAACTTTCCGGGAGGGCGGGAAGGCCCAATTTGTTCATCAAGATCCCCGGCACGAAGGAGGGTGCGCCCGCCATCGAGGAGGCGATCTATGCCGGCGTTCCGGTCAATGTGACGCTGCTATTTTCGCGCGAGCATTACGTGGCGGCCGCCGAGGCGTATCTGCGCGGCATCGAGCGGCGCATCGCAGCCGGGCTCAACCCTCAGGTTGGCTCCGTGGCCTCGGTATTCGTCAGCCGTTGGGACGTCGCCGTGGTAGGCAACGTTCCGGAGGCGCTAGAGAACCGGCTTGGTATCGCGATTTCCGGTCGCATCTATAAGGCGTATCTCGACCTGTTGAGCTGCCCGCGCTCGCAGCGCGTGTACAACGCCGGCGCCAGACCGCAACGACTGCTTTGGGCGAGCACCGGCACCAAGGATCCGAAGGCGTCCGACACCCTTTACATCAAGGCGCTGGCCGCGCCGTTCACGGTGAATACGATGCCCGAGGCTACGTTGAATGCGCTGGCCGATCACGGCGAAATCGGCCCGATCATGGCGGCGGACGGCGGCAATTGCGAGAAAGTTTTGGAGCGATTCGCCCAGGCCGGCGTGAATGTTGATGAGCTGGCCGCTCGCCTTCAGGATGAGGGGGCAAAGTCGTTTGTGAAATCCTGGAACGAACTCATGGCGGTGATTGCGACCAAGAGCGCTGCGCTCAAGCGAACCGCCTGAATCGGCAGTTCAATCAAATTGAAGAATCATGAGCGCGACCACCCGAATCAAATCGCTAATCGAACGGCCGGCCTGGAAGGCCCTCGCCGCTCATCACCAAAGGCTGCAAAAGCTGCATCTGCGGAAGCTGTTCGCCGATGACCCGACACGCGGCGAGCGCCTGGCGGTAGAGGCGGCGGGCCTTTACTTGGACTATTCCAAGAACCGCATAACCGACCGGACCCTCAAACTTTTAGTCCAATTGGCCGAGGAATCCGATTTGAGCGGGCGGATCGCGGCCATGTTCAGTGGCGACAAAATCAACACCACGGAAAATCGCGCCGTCCTGCATGTGGCCCTGCGCGCCCCGATCGGCGCAACGATCCTCGTGGATGGCAAGAATGTCGTGCCCGAAGTCCATGCTGTTCTCGCCAAGATGGCCTCCTTCTCCGATCGCGTCCGAAGCGGCGCCTGGAAAGGTCATACCGGCAAACGCATCAAGAACGTGATCAATATCGGCATCGGCGGTTCCGACCTTGGTCCGGTGATGGCTTATGAGGCGCTCAAGCATTACAGCGAGCGCAGTCTGACGTTTCGTTTCGTGTCGAACGTGGATGGCATCGATTTCGTGGAGGCGACTCGCGATCTCGAGCCGGCGGAGACGCTGTTCATCATTTCGTCAAAGACCTTCACCACGCTGGAGACCATGACCAACGCGCAAAGCGCGCGCGATTGGCTGCTCCACGGGCTTGGCCGCGACCGCAAGGCGGTGGCCCGGCATTTCGTGGCGGTTTCCACGAATGCGGAAAAAGTGTCCGCGTTCGGCATCGATACGGCGAACATGTTCGGCTTCTGGGACTGGGTCGGTGGACGCTACTCGATGGATTCGGCCATCGGCCTTTCCACCATGCTGGCGATAGGGCCGGACAATTTCTATGCGATGCTCAAAGGCTTTCGTGAAATCGATGAGCATTTTCGCAACACTTCGTTCGAGCGCAATTTACCGGTGCTCATGGGGCTTTTGGCGGTTTGGAACAACGACTTTCTCGGCGCGCCAACGGTCGCGGTTTTGCCTTACGAACAATACCTGAAGCGCTTTCCCGCCTATCTTCAGCAGTTGACGATGGAGAGCAACGGTAAGCACGTCACGCTTGCGGGAAAAAAGGTGGAATATCAGACCGGGCCGATTTACTGGGGCGAACCCGGCACCAACGGCCAGCACTCGTTCTATCAATTGATTCATCAGGGCACGCGGCTTATCCCCTGTGACTTTATCGCTTTTGGCCACGCGCTCACTCCACTAGGACGTCACCATGATATTCTTTTGGCCAATGTTTTTGCCCAGGCCGAGGCGCTGGCCTTTGGCAAGACTCCGGAGGAAGTCATAGCCGAGGGAACGCCGGCGGCGCTTGTGCCGCATCGGGTTTTTGAGGGCAACCGTCCGTCCAATGTCATCCTGGCCGACCGGCTGACGCCGGAAGTCCTCGGCAAACTCGTCGCGCTGTATGAGCACAGCGTTTTCACGCAGGGCATAATTTGGAACATCGATTCGTTTGACCAATGGGGCGTCGAGTTGGGCAAGGTGCTCGCCCAACGCATTGTTCCCGAACTCGAGAGCAAAGCAGCGCCAAAGCTCAAACACGACACTTCGACCAACACTCTGATCCGCCATTATCGAACCTTGAGGCAAACGAAATAAAGACATCCGCCAATTTGATTTAACAGAAAAACATGAAAACAAATGCAACGACTCTCGCTCCGGAATTGCTTCAGCGAATCAACGCCTATTGGCGCGCAGCCAACTATCTGTCGGTCGGCCAGATTTATCTTTACAATAATCCGCTGCTGAAGCGGCCGCTGAAGCTCGCGGACGTGAAGCCGCTGGTGGTCGGACACTGGGGCACGACGCCGGGCCAGAACTTCATCTATGTGCATCTGAACCGGGTCATTAAGAAGTACGACTTGGATATGTTCTACATCGCTGGTCCCGGTCACGGCGGTCCGGCGATCGTGGGCAACGTTTACCTCGAAGGCACCTGGAGCGAAGTTTACCCAGACGTCACTCAGGACGAAGCCGGGATGAAAAAGCTGTTCACCCAGTTTTCATTCCCCGGCGGAATTTCCAGCCATGTTGCGCCGACGACACCCGGGTCGATTCACGAAGGCGGAGAACTGGGCTATTCGCTCAGCCACGCCTTCGGAGCCGCGTTCGACAATCCCGACCTGATCGTCGCTTGCGTCGTCGGCGATGGAGAGGCGGAAACGGGTCCCTTGGCGACTGCGTGGCAGTCCAACAAGCTTCTGAACCCAATTTCGGACGGAGCCGTGCTGCCCATCCTGCATCTTAATGGCTACAAGATCAGCAACCCGACCGTCCTCTCGCGCATCGAGCACGAGGAATTGGAACAATTTTTACGCGGCTGCGGCTGGACGCCCCACTTTGTGGAGGGCGATGACCCGGAAAAGATGCACCAGCTCATGGCCGCGACCTTGGAAGCAGCCGTCGAGGATATCCGGCGGATCCAAAGCAATGCACGGAATAAGAACGACACCACTCGGCCGCGGTGGCCAATGATCGTCCTCAGGTCGCCCAAGGGCTGGACAGGCCCCAAAGTCGTCGATGGCCTGCAAATCGAGGGCACGTTTCGGGCGCATCAGGTGCCGCTCCTCGTTGACTCCGAGCATCCCGAGCATGTCGGACAGCTCGAAAGCTGGATGAAAAGCTACAAGGCCGAAGAACTGTTCGATGAAAATGGCCGTCTCAGACCGGAGTTGGCCGATCTGGCGCCAAAGGGAGACCGGCGGATGGGATCCAATCCGCACGCCAACGGCGGAATATTGCTGCACGACCTGCGCATGCCGGACTTCCACAACCATGCGGTCAAGGTGCCTTCGCCCGGCGCGGTTGACGGCCAGGATACGCTCGTGCTGGGCAAGTTCCTGCGCGACGTTGCCAAGCTGAATTTGGACCGGCACAACTTCCGGATTTTCGGTCCCGATGAGACACTCTCAAATCTCCTCGGAGCGGTCTTCGAAGTCACCCCCCGTCAATGGGACGCTCGCGAAGAGAAAAATGACGAATTCCTCGCCCCCGCCGGACGCGTATTGGACTCGATGCTCAGCGAGCACCAGTGCGAGGGTTGGTTGGAGGGATATCTGCTGACCGGACGGCACGGATTGTTCAACAGCTATGAAGCCTTCATCCGCATCGTCGACTCGATGTTCAGTCAGCATGCCAAGTGGCTTAAAGTGTGCTTGGAGCTCCCCTGGCGCCGGAAGATCTCATCGCTGAACTATCTTCTAGCTTCGCACGTCTGGCAGCAGGATCACAACGGTTTTACCCATCAGGACCCCGGCTTTCTCGATCACGTGATCAACAAGAAAGCCGATGTCGTGCGGGTTTATTTGCCGCCGGATGCGAATTGCCTGCTCTCGGTCTTCGATCATTGCCTGCGCAGCCGCAATTACGTCAACGTGGTGGTGGCCGGCAAACATGCGCTTCCCCAGTGGCTGGGCATGGACGAAGCTGTCGTCCATTGCACGGAAGGAATTGGCATCTGGCAATGGGCCAGCAACGACCAGGACGCCGAGCCGGACGTCGTGATGGCATGCTGCGGTGACACGCCCACGCTGGAGATCCTGGCTGCCGTTTCCATTCTGCGCCAGCACTTGCCCGACTTGAAGATTCGGGTGATCAATGTTGTGGATCTGATGAAGCTGCAGTCCGCCAGCGAGCACCCGCACGGACTGAACGAAACAGATTACGATTCGTTGTTCACCACGGATAAACACATCGTCTTTGGATTCCATGGCTATCCGTGGCTGGTTCATCGCCTGACTTACCGCCGGACCAACCGCAACCTTCACGTCCGGGGCTACAAGGAGGAGGGCACCATCACAACAGCCTTCGACATGAGGGTGCAGAATGACCTGGATCGGTTCCACCTGGTGCAAGATGTGGTCGACCGCGTGTCGAATTTAGGCGCCAAGGGCGCCTACCTGAAGCAGCAGATGCAAGACAAGCTTATTGAGCATAAGCATTATATCGACAAACACGGCGAGGACCTGCCGGAAATTCGGAATTGGAAGTGGAGTCCGACTGAGACGCGAACAGGACCACGATTCGAGGAGAAGGCTCGTGTGCTTCAACCACACTGACGGCGAATCAACGGGGATGAATTTGGAAAACAAATTGACCTGATACAAACCGGAGGAATCCCCAATGCCCATCCAAGATCGTCGACAGACGCAGCCGGAGGGCGAAATCGCGCCGGCAAAACCACGCGTAGCCGTGTCGGAGCGCGGCAGCGACATGAATATGCGGTTTGAAGATCATTTGCCATCGGTCCATTCGATCCTGCGCGCGGGAAATCCGAGACTGGAATTGGATCAACACCCGATGAAGGCGCAACGGCTTGTCGACACCGCGAGGATGCTGGTCGCCGGCGACAAGGGCCTCCTGGCGATGGACGAAAGCAATCCAACCTGCGACAAACGATTCGCCAAGCTGGGGATTCCCCAGACCGTGGAAGCGAGACGGGCCTATCGGGAATTGATTATCACGACGCCCGGTCTCGGTGAGTGCATCAGTGGAGCGATCCTCTGCGACGAGACGATCCGCCAGCAGAAAAAGGACGGCACTCCCTTTATTAAGGTCATCATCGATGCCGGAATCATTCCCGGCATCAAAGTCGACGCCGGCGCAAAGGACATGGCAGCTCACCCGGGAGAGAAAATAACCGAAGGTCTGGACGGATTGCGCGAGCGTCTTGCCTCTTACTCTCACATGGGCGCCCGTTTTGCCAAGTGGCGCGCGGTGATCGCCCTGGGCGATGGCATTCCCAGCCGGGGGTGCATCGAGGCCAACGCGCAGGCGTTGGCCCGCTACGCCGCGCTATGCCAGGAAGGCGGACTGGTCCCTGTTGTCGAACCGGAAGTTCTCATGGACGGCGAGCATACCCTGAAACGGTGCTGTGAGGTAACCGAGGAAGCCCTGCGAACGGTTTTCAGCCAGCTTTACGTTCAACGGGTGATGCTGGGGGGTATGATCCTGAAACCCAATATGGTGCTTCCTGGATTGAACTGCCCCAAGCAGGAGACGGTGGACGAGGTGGCCGATGCCACGGTGCGGTGTCTCTTGCGGGCCGTCCCGGCAGCCGTTCCGGGAATCGCGTTCCTATCGGGCGGCCAATCGGGTGAACTGGCCTCAGCCCGCCTGAATGCCATGAATGTGAGATTCAAGTCGCGGCTGCCTTGGGCGGTGGCGTTTTCGTTTGCCCGGGCCATCCAGCAACCCGCTTTGGAGATTTGGCGAGGCGAGGAATCCCACGTGGGGGCGGCACAACAGGCTCTCTATCACCGGGCCAAGTGCAACGCGGCCGCTCGCCGCGGCACGTACGATGTGGCAATGGACGCGGATCGGCAGACAAGGGCATGAGCCCCCAACGGAAATCGAACATGCGCCAGAAATTCATCACCGGTAACTGGAAGATGCATACCACCTCCGCCGAAGCCGGACGGCTGGCCAAGGCTATCGTGGATGGCGTGGGCACCGCGGACCGCGTATCCGTCGCCATCTGTCCGCCTTTCCCCTATCTGGCCTTAGCCGGCGAAATTCTCCAGGGCAGCCGCGTCGCGCTGGGAGCGCAGAACCTCTATCCCGAGAAAGATGGCGCGTTCACCGGCGAGGTCAGTCCAACGATGCTCTTGGATCTCGGATGCAAATACGTCATCCTCGGACACAGCGAGCGCCGGGATAAGCTGGGCGAAACCGATGCGTTCATCAACCAAAAGGTGCGGTTTGCCCTGGCCGCCGGCCTCGAAGTGATCCTCTGCGTCGGCGAGACCTGGGATCAACGCGACGCCGGCCAGACCGAAGTGGTGCTCGATCGGCAAGTCACCCAGGGATTGGCCCAGTTGTCAGCGGATTTCTTGACCCGCCTGATCATCGCCTACGAACCGATCTGGGCAATCGGGAGCACCGGACACGATGCCACCCCCCAGCAGGCGCAGGAGGGCCACGCGGTCATTCGGCGCCGCTTCGGGCAGATGTTTGGGGAGAAGTCAGCTCAGGCGCTTGCCATCCAGTACGGCGGAAGCGTCAAGCCAGAAAACGCCGCCGGGTTCCTTAGCCGGCCCGGGGTAGACGGTGCTCTCATCGGCGGCGCCAGCCTGCAGGCTGACCAATTTCTGGCCATCGTCCGGGCTGGGATCAGCGCGGCATAACAAAAGAAAGAATTCCCATTATGAAACCGCTTACTGAGCAGCCCAAGGCTCCCGCATCGAAGCCAAGTGATGATTCCGCAGAACCGAAGCCCAAGGCTCCGGAGGTCAAGCCGGGATCGAAACC
This sequence comes from Methylacidiphilales bacterium, assembly GCA_021272315.1. GTDB lineage: Bacteria > Verrucomicrobiota > Verrucomicrobiia > Methylacidiphilales > UBA1321 > JABDGH01. Next base: position 33,956 of record JAJSLI010000083.1, read on the forward strand.
CGACGCCAAGACCAATCCAAAGGAGGATCTGAAAATGCTGCCCTTGGCGGAGGTGGAGAAAAAGCTGGGCTACTCCCCGAACGGGCTAAGTCAAGCCGAGGCGGAGAAACGGTTGACCCAATATGGGCCCAATGAGCTCACAGAAAAGAAGACCAATCTCTTCCTGAAGTTTCTCAGTTATTTTTGGGGGCCCATCCCGTGGATGATCGAGATTGCGGTGATCCTGTCGGCCGTGGTCCGGCACTGGCCGGATTTCTTCATCATCTTTCTTTTGCTTGCGACCAACGCCGTGGTTGGATTCTGGGAGGAGCGGCAGGCCGGAAATGAAATCGCCGCCCTGAAGGCCAGGCTGGCAATAAAGGCCCGGGTGGTCCGTGACGGGAAATGGATCAACCCGGCAGCCCGAGAATTGGTGCCGGGAGACGTCATCCGCATGCGACTGGGAGACATTGTGCCGGCTGACGCACGCCTGTTGGAGGGCGATTCGGTGGAGGTTGACCAATCGGCGTTGACGGGGGAATCCTTGCCCGTCGAGAAAAAATGCGGCCAGGCGGTCTTCTCCGGCTCGACCCTTCGCCGGGGTGAAATCGGCGCCTTGGTCTATGCCACGGGCGAAAATACCTACTTCGGCAAGACGGCGCAACTGGTGCAGGAGGCGCACACGGTCAGCCATTTTCAAAAGGCGGTTTTGAAGATCGGCAATTACCTGATCATCCTCGCGGTGACCCTGGTGGCGGCAATCATCACGGTTGCGATCTTCCGCGGGGACCCGGTCCTTAGCACCTTGCAGTTCGCCTTGGTGCTGACCGTGGCGGCAATCCCGGTGGCGATGCCAACGGTGTTGTCGGTCACGATGGCGGTCGGCGCGCGCCTGCTCGCCAAGAAAAAAGCGATCGTGAGCCGGTTGGTGGCCATCGAGGAATTGGCCGGCGTGGACGTGCTGTGCGCAGACAAGACCGGCACCCTGACCCAGAATAAGCTGACGCTGGGCGATCCGTTCTGCGTGAACAATATGACCGCCAATCAAGTCATCCTCGACGGCGCGCTGGCGTCGCGCGGGGATAATAACGACACCATTGACCTGGCCGTGCTGGGCGGACTGAAAGACAAGGATGCGTTAAAGGCGTACGAGGTGGTTCATTTCCAGCCGTTCGATCCGGTGCACAAACGCACGGAGGCCACCGTCAAAGGCAAAGACGGAAAGACCTTCAAGACGACGAAGGGCGCTCCGCAGGTGATTTTGGCCTTGTCGGCCAATGCCGGGCAGGTGAAGGACGCCGCCAATAAGGCGGTCGACGAATTCGCAGCGCGCGGCTTTCGTTCATTGGGCGTTGCCCGGGCGGACCAAGAGGGCAAGTGGCAGTTCCTGGGCGTGTTGCCGCTGTTCGATCCGCCACGGGAAGATGCCAAGGAAACCATTGCGACCGCGCTGTCGATGGGTGTTAAGGTCAAGATGGTAACGGGCGATGCCTTGGCCATCGCCAAGGAGACCGCCAAGAAGTTGGACATGGGCACGAATATCCTCGATGCCGGCAATCTGGGCGACTCAAAGAAGCAAGAGACCGCCGCGGTAACCGAGGAAATCGAAAAGGCCGATGGATTCGCCCAAGTGTTTCCTGAACACAAGTTCCACAGTGTGGATGTGCTGCAAAAACTCGGTCACATCGTTGGCATGACCGGCGACGGGGTGAATGACGCCCCCGCTCTGAAGAAGGCCGATTGCGGCATCGCCGTCTCAAGCGCGACGGACGCGGCACGAGCGGCGGCGGCCATCGTCCTGACAACACCCGGCCTGTCGGTGATCATCGATGCGATCAAGGAGAGCCGCCGCATATTCCAGCGGATGAACAGCTATGCGATCTACCGCATCGCCGAGACGCTGCGAGTGCTGTTCTTCATGACGCTGGCGATCCTGATCTTCAACTTCTATCCGCTGACCGCGGTCATGATCGTGATGCTGGCGTTGCTCAACGACGGCGCCATCCTGTCGATAGCCTACGACAACGTTCATTACCGAGACAAGCCCGAGGCCTGGAACATGCGCGTGGTCTTGGGGATTTCCACGGTGCTGGGCGTCATCGGCGTCATCGCAGCTTTCGGCCTGTTCTGGCTCGGTTTGCGCGTCTTCCATCTCGACCACGGACGCGTCCAGACGCTGATGTATCTGAAGCTGTCCGTGGCGGGACACTTGACGATCTTCCTCACGCGCACGCGCGGCCCGTTCTGGTCCATTCGCCCCGCGCGGATTTTGTGGGTTGCCGTCCTGGGCACGCAAATCGTGGCGACGTTGATCGCGGTTTATGGACTTTTCATGGCACCGCTCGGCTGGGGCTGGGCGCTGTTCGTTTGGGGTTATGCGCTTGCCTGGTTTCTCTTGAATGACCGCGTGAAGCTGCTCGCGTATCGGATTTGGGACCGCGGAAAAGGGGAGACAAAACCTGAAGCCAAAGCTGAGCCGAAGACCGACGGCAACGCTACGGCCAAGCCTGGGGAAAAGGCGGAAGCCAAGCCCGAGGCAAAGACCGCGGCCAACGCCGCGCCCAAGCCCGAACCTGAGCCCAAAGCTGCGGCTGCGCCTGGCGATAAAACAGGACCTAAGCCTGAGGCTCCGGCCGAGCCGAAGCCAAAAGCCAACACTGTGTCGGAACCTGAAACCAAAGCCGATGCAAAGCTGATTGTCCCTGCCAAGCCCGAAGCAAAAGCCGAGAGCAAGCCTGATGCGAAAGCTGAGCCGAAGCCTGAAACCAACGGCGATGCGAATCCCGAGGCCAAAGCCAAGACACCACCCGATTTAACGCCGCAGATCGCCAAGCGCGCCTATGAGATCTACGAGCAACGAACCCACCAGGGCGATCCGGCAGCTCGGGACTGGGAACAGGCGAAGCGTGAGATTCGCACAAACGAAGCCAAACCCGAGCCTGACCCTGAGGCCAAAGTGGCACCCAAGCCCGAAGGCAGCAACGAGCCGAAACCTGAAGCCAACGCCGATCCCAAACCCGGTGTCGACGCCAAGCCGCCGGTAAAAGCCGGGTCTAAGCCCGAGACACCTGCTGAGCCAAAGCTTGAAGCTAAAGGCGCGCCCAACCCTGAGGCCAAGGTACCACCCAAGCCCGAAGCCAGCGCTGAGCCGAAATCCGAAGCCAAGGCCAAGCCCGAATCAAACACTGAGCCAAAGCCTGAAATCAACGCGGAGCACAAAGTCGAAGCAAAAGGCAAGACGCCATCCGATCTGAGGCCGGAACTCGTAAAGCGAGTCCACAAACTTTACGAGGAGCTGGGGCGCGAGGACGTCCGAGAAGTTCAGGACTGGGAGAAGGCGGAGCAAAAGAATCCGAAAGATGAACCCCATCAATAAACACCTCCGATAAAACCACCAACGCGATAGCCCTGCGATCGAATGCAAATGAAATCCTCCGCAATATTGACTGGGTAGCATGAATAAATTTCAGCAAAACTCCAGGCGGCCATAACCGAAAGTTTAATAATGAAAATCCATTCAAAGGACTTTCGGGTGTCGCCCGGAACAAAGATCCAACTTGGAAAGTGGCCGACGGTGGTGAAGCCCTATTGCAAGACGAAGAAGCGTTATAAAAAACTCCTGGACGAGCACATCGCGGGATTGAGCTCGCTGCAAAACCTTCACTACGCTTCCAGCCGCTATGCGCTGCTGCTGATGTTTCAGGGGATGGACGCGGCGGGCAAGGATGGCGCCATCCGGCACGTAATGTCCGGTGTTAACCCGCAAGGCTGCGAGGTCTTCAGCTTCAAGCAGCCTAGCGCCGAGGAGCTGAAACACGATTTTCTCTGGCGCACCACTTGCCATCTGCCGGAACGCGGGCGGATCGGTATCTTCAATCGAACTTACTACGAGGAAGTGCTCGTCGTTCGGGTGCATCCGGAAATCCTCCGCAGCCAAGGCCTTCCTAATGAGCTGATCGATGAGAAGACCATTTGGAAGGAGCGGTATCGCTCCATCGTTAACCTAGAGGAACATCTCCACCGCAATGGAACCCGGATCGTCAAGATCTTCCTCCATCTGTCGAAAAACGAACAGCGGAAACGCTTCCTCGAACGCATTGATGAGCCGGACAAGAACTGGAAATTCAGCCTCTCGGACGTTCACGAGAGGAAGTACTGGCAGCACTACATGAAGGCTTACGAGGCCTGCCTGGACGCCACCAGCACCCGTCACTCGCCGTGGTACGTCGTGCCGGCCGACGATAAGGAGAATGCCCGGTTGATCGTTTCCCAAATCGTCCTGGATACGCTCCGTGATTTCAAGATGGCCTATCCGAAAACCACTGCGAAACGTCGACGGGAATTGAAATCGATCCGACACCAGCTCTGACCGATCGGAGATTCACATTATGACGCATGTGCCACCAAACTTTGATGAAGAGGCCGTCAATTGCTTACATTCCGGCAACGGGGGCAAATATGGATGAGAATCTGCAGAGCGAGTCGAAGCGTGAGGGGATTCAAGCGGTCAAGTCTCCCCCAATGACTGACAACACGCATAATATTAGTGCCAAGCCGAGCTTTCTCACGACGCTTCCTCGAAAGCTCGAACGGCCTATGCTGCTTCTTAGCTTCGTATGGTTTCTCGTCATTATCGTGGAACTGGTAAATGGCATGAGCCCGGTATTGCAGAGTCTTGGGACGGTGCTCTGGGCGTTATTTGTCATTTATTTCGGACTGAGATTGGCCGTCGTTCCCAAGCGGCGGGTCTTTCTGAAGCGGAACTGGCTTTTTGTCCTGGCGATTCTTGTTCCCGTCCTTCGGCTTGTCCCTTACCTTCAATCGTATCCTCTGGCACGCGCGCTGACCGCAACCTTTGGAATGCAGGTAATTTGGATGTTTGCCTCGGCTGATCAAGGGCTGCGCTCGCTCCGGCGGACCATGGGACGCAGGGGCACAGGCTACGCGCTCACCTTCACTGCTGTCGTGATTTTAGCGGGCGCGGCCGGCATGCTTCATTTTGAGAACACCGCACCGGATCCACAGGGCATTCACAGCTACCCCAAAGCTCTTTGGTGGACCGCCATGCAGATCACCAACATTGGATCCGGATATCGACCGGTGACATTTGGCGGACATGTGCTCTGCCTCGGGATTTCCATCTTTGCGGTTGCAATATTTGGCTATCTGACCGCGGTCTTTGCCGCATTTTTTATTGGACAAGATGCGGCGGATCCGAAGTCAGAGATTCCTAACCAGACATCTATTCATCAACTCGCGGCCGAGGTCGCGCTACTGAGAAAATCAATTGACGATGCCTTGAAGCGCGTTCCTAACGCGGCGCCGCGCTTATCCGAGTGACGAAAGTCGATCGGGAAGCCGGGAGGCGGCGCGTGTTTTTCGCCCGAGCGATCGTTGAACGCCGCACTTTTTTCAACAGCGGAATGACTGGGCTTGTTTTTATAACGTCAGGGGTATTTCGCTTCCGAGCAATCATAGCTAACGCTTCAATTCGGATATCTTCACCATGACATTGCGAGGCGCCTCAATCTCGATAACCTGAATCCATGTTGACGCCTGCGACCGCCGTTGCAGCATCCGGCACGCCGGATTTACCTCAGAGTAATCCATCCGAAATCACTGCGGCCGGCTCATCCTCCGACGGACTGACGAGCAAGGAAGCGGAAAGCCTGCTGGCAAAGGTCGGTCCGAATTCGATGCCTGATGCAGCGCTCCACCCGCTGCGCCAGGCAATCGCCAAGTTGTGGGCACCTGTTCCGTGGATGCTTGAAGCTGCGATCGTGCTCGAACTGGTGCTACACAAGTTTACGGAGGCGGCGATTATAGCTGGGCTCCTGGTATTCAATGCGGCCTTGGGTTTTTTCCAGGAAGGGAAAGCTCAAGCAACACTGGCGGCATTGAAGGCGCGTCTCGCCCTGAATGCGTCGGTTAAGCGGGATGGCGCGTGGAAGATCGCGCCATCCGCGGACTTGGTGCCCGGCGATCTTGTCAAGCTGTCGCTGGGTGCAGTGGTCGCCGCCGACGTTAAGATCGTGGACGGATCGGTTCTCCTCGACCAGTCCATGCTGACCGGCGAATCCGTACCGGCGGAAGCGGGCGCCGGCGCGCAGACCTACGCGGGCGCGCTCGTGCGGCGCGGCGAAGCCACCGCGACGGTGATTCAGACCGGAGCGCGCACCAAATTCGGGCACACGGCGGAGTTGGTGCGCACCGCGCACGTGGTGAGCTCTCAACAGCAGGCAGTTCTCCGTGTCGTGCGCAACCTCGCGCTTTTCAACGGCGTCATTATCATCGGCCTGGTGGCGTACGCCAAGCTTCACGGCGTGGCTTGGGACGAAACCATCTCGCTCTTGCTCACCGCGGTGCTCGCGGCCATCCCGGTTGCTTTGCCGGCGACGTTTACGCTGGCCACCGCGCTTGGAGCCAGATCTCTCGCGAAGACGGGAGTCCTTTCGACCCGGCTCTCCGCCGTGGATGAAGCGGCGACCATGGACGTGCTCTGTTCGGATAAGACGGGGACTTTGACCCGCAACGAATTGTCGGTGAATGGCGTTCGGCCGATGTCCGGCTTCGATGAAGCGCACGTTCTGACGTTGGCCACATTGGCCAGCGCGGATGGCGGCCAGGATCCAGTGGACGCCGCCATTCGCGCTGCCGCCAAGAACAAGAGCGAACAGAATTCACCCAAGCTGCTCAACTTCATACCATTCGACCCCACCAAGAAGATGTCGGAGGCAAGCGCGACCGATGGAAACGGTCAAAGTTTACGAATAGTGAAAGGCGCCTATGGCACGATCGGCGCCCTTATGCCGCCGTCCACAGCGGGCTTAGCCGCTGTCGCTGAACTGGAAAAAAAGGGCTTCAGAGTCCTTGCGGTTGCCGCGGGCGCGCCCTCACAAGCCATGCAGCTTATCGGGCTCGTTTCTCTCAGCGATCCTCCCCGGTCCGACTCGACGGATCTCATCACCGAATTGAAGGCCCTGGGGGTGCGCACGGTCATGGTGACGGGTGATGCGCCGGCTACCGCCGCCATCGTTGCTCATGCTGTCGGCCTCGACGGGCCGATTTGTCCGCCCGGCCCGCTTCCGCCAAACATAAGCCCGGAGCAGTTTGCGGTATTCGCTGGCATCTTTCCCGAGGGAAAATTCGACCTGGTAAAAGCTTTCCAAAAAAACGGTCACACGGTCGGGATGTGCGGAGATGGCGCGAACGATGCTCCCGCTCTGCGGCAGGCCCAAATGGGCGTCGCCGTGTCCACCGCGACGGACGTCGCGAAGTCAGCCGCGGGAATTGTTCTGACCGCGCCCGGGCTCGGCGGCATTGTCGCCGCCGTCAAGGAGGGTCGGTCGGCATTCCAGCGCATCCTGACCTACACGCTTAACTCTATCACCAAGAAAATTGCCAACGTGCTCTTCCTCACCATTGGGCTGATCGTCACCGGACATGCGATCCTTACGCCCATGCTCATGGTGATCATCATGATTACCGGTGATTTTCTTGGCATGTCCGTAACGACGGACAACGTGCGACAGTCGACAAAACCAAACCGATGGCAAATCGGCAAGCTAACCTTGGCCGGTTCCGTGTTGGGTGTCTGTTTTCTCGGGTTCTGCACCAGCGTGCTGCTCCTAGGAAAGTTCCAATTAGGGCTCGGCATCGGCCCGCTCCAGACCCTCGCCATGATCTCTTTGGTATTTGGTGGCGAAGCAGTGCTTTATGCCGTTCGCGAACGCCAACATTTGTGGAAGTCCCGCCCGGGGACCTGGGTCATTGTCTCCTCCATAGCCGATGTCTTGATCATCGCGGGATTAGCCATTCGCGGCATAGCGATGCAGCCACTGACAATCACGGTCGTCGCCTGTACGCTTGCCGGCGCTATAGTCTTTGCGCTCCTGCTGGACCTTATCAAAGTGCCCGTTTTCCGGCGAACGCAGATCGCCGAGCCGAGGCCCCGCGCCGACGCCAAGCCCCAGGCTCGGTCCAAGCCCGAAGCCCCTGTCGAGCCAAAGTCTAAAACCAATGCCGAGCCCGAATCCAGCGCTAAACCGAAGCGTGAGGCCAAGGCCGAATCAAAGGCTGAGCCAAGGCCTGAAATCAGCGCCGGGCCTGAGGCCGAAACCAAAGCCAAGACCGCATCCGATCCGACGCCGCAGCTCGTCAAACGAGTCCACAAACTCTACGAAGAGCTGGGTCGTGAGGACGTTCGAGAAGTTCAGGACTGGGAGAAGGCGGAGCAGAAGCATCCGAAAGATGAACCCCATCAATAGACACCACGCATCAAAACACGGAGAACACAGAGAACGAGCATGATCAGGGCGGGAACCGACTTTTTCAGCGGGTCGCCGATTCGAAAATGCATAACGATCGCCCCCACCATCAGGACGCCGATCACCACCACGGCTGGGAAGACCAACGAAGGCAGCCAGATCCCGACGATCAGCGCCAACGCGGCACCGATCTTGAGCAACCCCACCAGGTATACGGTCCAGCCGGGAAGACCATAGGCGAGAAACTCCCCTTTGATCGTCACCGCGTCGCCGCCGCGGTACGGGGTGGGGCGATTTGGCTGAATCAACCAGACGTTAAGCAGTCCTAGCGCGATGACGAGTTGGATGACGATGGCGACAATATGCATGGGCGGAAAAGGAGCGACGGACAACCATTGTCTCTTTGCTCTACACAACGTACCCTGAAACCTTGCAATTACTAGCAAAGCTTTGCCAGGTGATTTCGTTGGTTTCGTTCGGTTGGTACGGAATGACTTGTCTCGTCTCGGTAAGAATGGTGAAGGAGTTCCAGCGCCTTCGCCTGCCTCATTGGCGCCGCCTTACTGGCGTGCTTCAGATTCTGGCCAGCGCGGGATTGCTTGCCGGATTCTTCTTTTGGCCCCTGCGGCTGTTTTGTTCCGCCGGGCTAGCGATCATGATGCTGGTTGCGATCGGCGTCCGGATCCGCGTAAACGATTCGCTTTGGGCAGCGACGTCCGCGCTCTTTTTCTTTTTGCTCAATCTTTTCCTCGCTCTCCAGCCATCGCCGGGAGCCTGAAGGAGAGATGAAGGGGGCACGTTTCGACATGCGAAACGGTTGCCATGAGTAAGGCCCTCACGGGGGGCTCCACTCTGGAAAATACAATGAGCTGGCACATTCCATCGACCGAGCAAGACCATCGCAGGAACCCCGACCCGCCCGACAAACTTCAACACGCTAGAAGCATTTTCTATTATGCCAAACCAACCTGCACTAGAAACTGAGCTGCTCCGCGCAGCCTCCGATAAGGCCTCTGATTCTTTCCCTCTGGGAGCCGGCCCGATCAAAAGCGGCTTGCGCCAAGAAAACTCGGGCGTAAACTCGGTCACTAGTTTCACAAAAGCAGCCAAGGTTGCCTGAAGCTTCCCGTTCTTTGCTTTCCCCGGTCAGCTACCTGTATCGTCACGCAAGCCCTTAACACCAAGAAACCTCCGGTGGTTACCGGAGGTTTCAAATTGGGTGCAGGGGCTGGATTTGAACCAGCGACCTTCAGGTTATGAGCCTGACGAGCTACCAGGCTGCTCCACCCTGCAATATTGGAAGGGGCAACGTGCTCCGGGCCGGCTGGCCTGTCAATGTCTTTC
>JAJSLI010000084.1 GCA_021272315.1 Methylacidiphilales bacterium
CTAGTGTAGTGTAACAGTAATATCTTTACAATAGCTGTCAGGGTGGCAAACTTTGGGCATGTGGAAATCTGCCTCGGCTTTGCCTATGATCCCAGAACAAAAGCGGACGCTGGAAACTTGGGTGCGAGCGAGGGCGACCCCGCAAAAAATAGTTCTGCGTTCGCGGATTTGTCTTCTGGCTCACGAGGGCCAACCCAATCAACAAATTGCTCAACAGTTGAAGACCTCGCGGCCCACCGTGTTGCTCTGGAGGGAGCGCTTCCATCAGGCGGGGCCAGAGGGATTAGCCGAAGATGCCCCCCACGGGGCCAGTCCCCAGCGACTCGAAGAGACCCAAGTCAAAGCGGTGGTCGAGGCCACGCTGCATACGACCCCACCGGATGCGACCCATTGGACGACGCGCACGATGGCCCGACGCATGGGTCTGAGCCATATGACGGTCGCCCGGATTTGGGACGCGCACGGGCTGCAACCGCACCGGGTCAAGACCTTCAAGCTCTCCCGGGACAAACAGTTCGTGGAGAAGTTGAGCGATGTGGTGGGTCTTTATCTCAACCCGCCGGATCGGGCGCTGGTGCTCTGTGTGGATGAGAAATCCCAGGTGCAGGCGTTGGATCGCACCCAGCCGGGCTTGCCGATGAAAAAGGGGCGTTGCGGCACCATGACCCATGACTACACCCGCCATGGCACCACCTGTTTATTTGCCGCCCTCGATGTCTTGGCCGGCACGGTGATCGGCAGTTGTTATCCTCGGCATCGCCATGAGGAGTTCTTGAAGTTCCTGCGCCAGATTGATCGCCAAACCCCGAGCGACCTCGATCTGCATTTGATCTTGGACAACTACGGCACCCACAAGCATCCCGCCGTGGCGCACTGGCTCAAAACCCATCCGCGTTTCGTTCTGCACTTTACTCCAACGAGTTCCTCCTGGCTCAATCTGGTGGAACGCTGGTTTGGCGAAATCACCCGCAAACGCATTCGACGCGGTGTCTTTAAGAGCGTCCCCGAACTCATCGGAGCCATTGAGGACTATGTGCGCCTCAATAACCAAAATCCTAAGCCGTTCGTCTGGACCAAGCGGGCCGATGAAATCTTAGAAAAAGTTGGTCGTTGTAAAGCTGCCACTGTTACACAACACTAGTATGCCCCGGCTTACGCCTTTGGGCAAGGCCTGCGCAGTTGATCCCACCGCTTCTCGTTGGCCTGGAAGGGAATTCCTTCGGCGAATCTTCCTCGCAGGTAGGGACGCGAGTCCCTTCGCGTCCCAAAATAAAATGGGACGGCAAGAGACTGCCGTCCCTACCGCTTCGGCTCGGGCGCGGATGGCTTCGCAGGGGTCGCGGTCGAGACCGCCGACGATTTGACGAGGTTGGTGGTAAAAGGTCGGCGGTCATAGACCGCCGCTACAATGGCCGATCCTTTTTCTTGTCCTGCGCGCATCGCCCGCGCATAATGATTTTTACGCCGCCGGTGTGGCGAAATGGCAGACGCGATAGACTCAAAATCTATTATACGCAAGTATGTGGGGGTTCAAGTCCCTCCACCGGCACTCTTTTTTACCTCTGAGTGGTGTGTTGGTTCCACACAAACCACACAAAATCTCGGCCGGATGGCCGTTGAACCCACTAAAATCAGAGAGAAATGGCACACTGCTCCAGTTCACAGATTCCCATTGTCCGATACCGAGGCGTTACCATTCGGTTTTACCGGCGCCAAGACGGCTGGAAATCAACCTTCCAGCTTCACGGTCACAAGCGCCGGGAATGCTACCGTTCAACCGAGGCTGCTGCTCAGCAGGCTGCCCAAAACGCCATTGGCAATGAACTCGAACCCAATGCCGTCGCTGCCGGCAAGGATGAAGTCACTGCCCGTGCACTTCTTGCTCCCCATGGCGTATCGCTGATCGAATCGGCCCGATACTGGCTCTCCAAACACGAAAAACCACTCATTGACGCCACTGCCGCACAGGTTCGGAATACTTTCCTCTCGATACGGCAGAAAAATGCGGGCTACCACCATGCCAAGGCTCTTCGTGCACGCACCCTCCATTTCGAAAACGCCTTCAAAGACAGGAAATTCTCCTCGATTATTCTGCAAGACCTCGTCGAATGGCAGGATGGCCTCGAGACAAAATACGTTGGCCGCACGGTGCGAAACATCCATGACGCCACCAAAATGCTTTTTAAATTCGGACGTAAACGCGGCTACCTGGAAGCGGATCGCCTCTCTGCCATGGAAATTGTGGATCGGCCCAAAGCAAAGCCCGCCAAAAAGGAAATCTACACGCCAGACCAGATGCAAAGTTTCCTCGACGCTGCTTGGGCCTTGGCATCACCTGCCGCTACAGCGATGGTTATTTCGGCGTTCACGGCCATCCGGAGCGAAGAACTCTATTCTGTGGACCCAGACAAGACAGAGGAAGACCAGCTAACTTGGGAGGACTTCAGGTGGAAGGAAAAATTCATCTATATTCGAGCCGAAATCTCCAAGCTTCAGGTTTCCCGCAACGTGCCGTTGCCCAAGAAGTTGATGAAAATGCTGGAGCCGCTTAAAGCACAGGGGCCTGTCTATACGGAGACTCGACTCGATGCTGCATACGCGCGCATCGCCCGTAAGGCCGGCATTAAATGGAAACACAATGCGCTACGTCACAGTGCCATCACATACCTGATGCTTTTGAGTAATTCCCCTGCCGAAGTCGCCAATCAGGCTGGCAATTCCATTTCGGTCATTGAATCCTCGTATCGCAACCGGGGTGCCACCAAGGATCAGGCCCAAGCATGGTTCAAGCTGCGGCCGCGGGTGAAGTGGGGATCCGGACAATCAGCCTGACGTGGGTTTCCTGGGACGCCGCATGCCGGATCTTGTGTGCACCGCGATAAACCGATTCAACTCCACCAACCGAAAACGCGGCCTTCGATCAATGTAGGTGACCTCAATGTCGCCGGATGACGCCAGTCGGTCCAACTTCCCCATAGAACAATTTAAAAGGAGCGCCGCCTGTTTTCGACTCAGGAGAGTGGCCTCAGCAAGAGCCCGCTGCAGTTGAACCTCATGGACATGGGCGCGCTGGAGGAT
>JAJSLI010000011.1 GCA_021272315.1 Methylacidiphilales bacterium
CGCCTCGCACGTCAGGCCGACGCACTTCGGCTGTGTCGATTGTCACCCAAACCCCCAAATGTCAAGATAAGCGAGTTGGTGGAATGATAACGAGGCCCTCGCCCGACACCTCTGCTTAAGCTAGTGCCATTCGTCACCCCCCACCTCCGCAGCGAAGCGGTAGGCCCGGCGTAAAAAAGTCAGGAAACGGTCGTTTTTTTGACTCGCGGCCTGCAATTAAAATCGCACGAGTTTGCCAACCCATTTCACGGCGATTGCGCGCGGCGCCCCCCTCCGCAGGCAAGCAGTCGGGAAATGCTTCGGATGCGAGACGGTCAATGCCGTGCTGTTAATCACCCAATTATTCGGTTCAGCGAGGCAGCGTTTCATCATATTACAAGCACGGGTTGATCGGCCCGCTCTCTAGGGCCGATACCCCGAAAACGCACTCAAGCACCCGCTGCAGCGGCTCTTTCCCCCGAAGCGTTCGAGACCTGTTTTTCCACCCTACACTTGTCAAAGTTGGCAAGTGAGTGTATGCTTACTTACATCCAGTCACTCAGAGGCAGCCCATGAGAACTTCCGAACCGGCGATCGCCAAAAAATTGAGCGGGGATGAACGTCGTGCGTCGATCATCCAGGCCGCTCGTGCGATCTTTGCGAATAAGGGCTTTAAGGGCACCACTACGCGCGAACTGGCGGCCGCCGCAGGTGTCTCCGAGGCGCTGATTTTTAAGCATTTTGCCAACAAAGAAGAGCTTTACGGCGCAATGTTGCATGCTTGCTGCAACAACCAGGACTTCCATCGTCTCGACCAGATCATCGCCTTGGAGCCATCCGCGCTGAAACTCGTGCGACTGGTCCACGCATTTCTGGCCGTGGTTCTCCATGAACGCGATATCGATGGCGATAAGACAATCCACTGCCGTTTGATGATCCGCAGCCTGCTGGAAGACGGTGAATTTGTGCGGCTCTTTCTTCAGGGTGTCTCCACGGGCCTCGAGCAAAGCATGCTCGGTTCGTTGCAGGCGGCCATCGCGGCGGGTGACGCCTATGACGGTCCCTTGCCGCCGCAACTCGGATATTGGTGTTGCCATCATTTGGTTCTCATGCTGAAGACCTACATGCTGCCGGCGACGGAAGTTGTGGACTATGGTCTGCCGCACGAAAAGGTGGTGCAGGGCGCGGTCTGGTTTTCGCTGCGGGGCTTTGGGATCAAGGAAGAAGTCATTCATCGACTGTATCATCCCAACGACCAAGAGTTGTTTGGAAAATAGCCATCGTTATTATCGACTCGTCGTTATTTCCGTTTCTGTCCATTCAATGATCATCGAATACCCTGGCCCCCGACGGGAACCTATGAGCAAGAGTAAACTGAACTTTCCCGATCGCGTCCAACTCACGGCGCTGCTCGCCGCTTTGAGCACCGCTCTGGTTTGCCCCGGTTGCGGCGGCAAAACGCCCGGCGCGTCGCCCCCGGGCGGACCGCCGGAGGTCGGCGTCCTCACGATTTCCGCACAGCCCGTGCCGCTCACGCTCGACCTGCCTGGTCGCACGGCGGCTCTGCGGATTGCCGAGGTACGGGCGCGCGTGAACGGTATCGTCGTGAAGCGGTTCTTCCGCGAAGGGGCCGAGGTCAAGGAAGGCGAGGTTCTTTATCAGATCGATCCGGCGCCGTACGAGGCAGCGCTGAAAAATGCCCAAGGGACCCTGGCCCGCGCCGAGGCCAACGTGGCCGCCACCCGCGCCCAGGCCGAGCGCTGTAAAAAGCTCCTGGATACGCGTGCCGTGAGTCAACAAGACTACGATGCCGCATTGGCCAGTTTCCAGAGCTACGAGGCTGACGTCATCTCCGGCAAAGGCGCCGTTCAAACCGCCCAGATCAACCTCGGTTATACCCGCGTCACGTCGCCCATTTCGGGCCGCATCGGTATCTCCCAGGTGACCGAAGGGGCCTACGTTCAGGCCAGCGCCGCTAACCTTCTGGCCACGGTCCAGGAGATGGACCAGATGTACGTCGATGTCACGCAGGCCAGTAGCGAACTCCTCCGACTCAAACGTGATCTTGCCAGCGGCCGGCTCAAAAGTGCCGGCTCCGGTAAGGCGCGCGTGTGGCTGATCATGGACGACGGCAGTACCTACGGCGAGGAGGGGACTTTGCAACTCGCCGACGTGACGGTCAACCTTATGACCAGCACCGTTACCGTGCGGGCCATCTTCCCCAATCCCAAAGACGAGATCCTGCCGGGCATGTTCGTGCGAGCCCGGCTTGAGGAAGGCATAACGCCCAATGCCATTCTCATCCCGCAACTCGCCGTGACGCGGAACCAGAAAGGCGAGCCG
>JAJSLI010000066.1 GCA_021272315.1 Methylacidiphilales bacterium
TGAGAAAATTCCAGGTGCGCGTGTTGGAGGATTCAGCCAGGGAACGCACGACCGACTCGCCTTCCGTTTTGACCATGGAGGTGCCGCTGTCGGTGAAGGCTCCGCCGTTGATGATGTTCGAAACAGCCCCGCTCGTCACCAAGGCGGCCCGGTTGGTGATCGGGTTTGTCGAGGTGAAGGAGACAAAGTTCGTACCCACGAGTTGCGCCGTGGAGGAAGGCACGTTTGTTGTGGCCCCGCTTACGCTGGTGGCCGAGCTTTGCGTGGCCCCACTCACGAGCGAAGCGATGACCTGGGTGTAGGGGGTGTTTGGATTAATTCGCCCCGCCACCACGGGAGCCTCGCTGAGGGTGAAGAGATCAAGCAGCCCCGCGTCAGCGCTGCCGGGGGTCATGAAGTCCAGGGTGCGCCAAGGGTCGTCCCGAAAGGCGTAACCAAGGTCGCCCACCGAATTGAACGGATGGTGAAGCATCACCGGCCGGGCGGGTAAAGCGGCCGTCTGATAGGCGGTACCCGGCAGCACCGGATCGCTACCCCACGCGGATCCACCGGCGGAATAAGCGTAGGCGGAATCACCTCCGCGCTGGATGCCGTCCAAGTCCCAATAGTAGGGTCCGTTATTCACCGAGAAAGAGGGGGTCGGCACTGGTTTGGCCGGATTATTGGCCACCCAGTAGTCCATGCGGTAGGGGTAGGTAAAGCTGCTCTGCCCGTCTTCAAACGGCATCTGGGACCAAATCGGCCAAGCCAAGCTCGTGGGAGTGAGCAGTGCTCCATGAGTCGAGTTAGTAGCGACGGTCCCCACTGTAAAGCCGCTTTGGTTCTGCCAGACGGCTCCCGGTCCAAAGCGATAGGTCCGCGGATCGCTTTTCGCCCAGGAAACATCGTCTGTCGAGGCTGAGGAGGTGGGAATAATGAAGCCTCCCACGTCCCAGCCGGTATAGGGATTAGCTACTAACGACTGGGTATCAAGGCCTTCGAAAGTCCCGTACGTTTGCCAGACTCCGTTCGAATCCTGGAATTGCAAGAGAAAGACGGTTTGGGTCGAGAATTTCACATACCATTCGCTGTCCATGGTCGTCGTGCTCCAGGCGATAGTGCTGGGGTTTGTACCTGTCACAATCGAGGATGACGACAGCATGCCATTCGGCGGGAGAGATGAAATTTCGGGGAGACTAATCGCGGCTAGCTGCTGTCCAGAGGGTTGTCCACCGCCGGAAGGTATTGTCGGTGTCCAAGGGCTGGCTGGATTGGGAGTTCCGACAACCAGCCCCGGCTCGCGGTAATCGGTCAGAGGATTAAAAGTAAATTGCAGTCCACCGCGGCTGGTTTCAGCACCTCCACCCAATCCACCGGAAAGTGTTCCAACTGAAGAGAAGTAATAGTCTGTACCCCCGCCCAACCATGACATCGTCGACGAATTGTACGCCCACCTGTAGGTGCCCGACGTTTCGATCACGATCTGAAAATCATAATTATCAGATGCTGCAGGGTTGTTCAAGTTGTAGTAGGGAGCAATCCGGAATTTAGATGGATAGTTTGCCGAATTGTAAACCAATGCCGATGGCGCTTGGTGTGGATTCCATATCTGGAAATAAATGTAGGGGTAGATAGGCGTGGTCTGGGTGCCACTGGGAGAGTAGGCCTTGGTAAACATCTGCGTGATGTAGGGAAGATCCTGGATGCCATAGACGTTGTAGGTGTCGTTGTTGCTATCAAGAAGGAACGATATGGTGGTTGGATAACTGTCCGTATCCCATTGGTCAATGATGTTGGCGCCGATACGCAGAATCTGGAGGGATGTCAGTTTATCGGGATCATAAGCGGTGCCATATGATGCGTAAGGCGGGTTGTCTCCACGTCCCCAACCACCCAGGGAGCCATTAAGGATTCCGGCCTGAAGCAATTCGAAAAAGTCGGGCTCGCGCGCGGGACTCTGTGCGGCGACTTGGGCCAGGGTCAAAATCTGTCCGACGGTATGTGGGTAGCTTGTGTTCGTCGTCGGATATTGCCAATGGCGGTAGAGACCGTTGGAATCCGAGACGAGGTCGAGACCGAAGTATTTTTGGACCAGTTGCTGATCGGACGTCGAAAGATTCAGATTTCCCCCCGTCCCCGCTGTGCCTTGCTTTTCCAGCAGATTCAGTTTATCGAGCGGGAACCGATATTTCGCCAAAGGTTCGCCCACCACCGCGTTGGTGCCGTTGTCGCGGGTAAACGACTGCTGCACCTTCACCGCATAGATATCGGGATTGTAGACGTTGGTGGCCGTGCTGGTGGCCTGGGTCTGGTAGTTGAAGATGTAATTGCTGCCACTGACGGGCATGGTGTAGTTGCAGTTGGTCATCGTCGTCCCCCAGGTCGGCCCGTTGAGTTCCCGGCTGAAGGTGGTGAGATAGGGCAGCGCGTTGGTCCAATCGGGGTTGTTGGTGGCGTACTGGATGAACTCCTGCCGGCTGAGAAAGGTCGAATCGCTGGTCCCGTTGGTCGACGTGGCGTAAACGTGCATGAAGCCGTTGCTTTCGAGACCGAAGCCGTTGTTATTGGTGAGCGCCAGGGGAAAATTGGTCTCGCTGACGGCATTGCGGAATTGAACCAACGCACTGACGTCGCTGGTGGTGATGATGCCGGGCGACAGTTGCGTCAGGTCCGCGTAGGGCAACAGGCCTTTCCCGGAAGCATTTGTCGCCATGCTCGGCTGGTTCGTATCGTAGCCCGCCACGTTGATATCGAGCAGGCCGCTCGTGTCGTAGACGACAAAGGCGTAACGCCCGATCACGGCGTTCGCATTTGTCAGGCTTGGATTGTACGCGCTCGATTGGGCGCTGCTGGTGATGTTGGTAACCGGCCCGTTGCGGCCGACAAAGACCCAGTTGGGTATGGGTATATTGGCCTGCTGGGAGTAGGGAACCAGCATCGGCTTGTTCCAATCGCTGGCCGTAATCATCTGGTTGTTGAACGAAATGTTTGTGCTCGGGATCGTGGAATTCATCGTCGAGGGAGCCTGCCCGACGTTATAGAATGCGCTGTTCGCGCTGGTCAGGAGAATATTCGTCCACGCGGCGTTGGTCGACAAGTTGGCTAAGGGGACCGCCCGCAGGGGAAAGACATTTGTCCCGTAGAGGGGCACATAGAAAGGGCTCTGGCCCGACCCGTTTTGGGAGGAAAGACTACTGTCTTGAACCTCTCCCCGCAGGTTTCCAACGACGAAATCGAGTCCGCCCCGGGCGATCTGATCGGCCTGTTCCGACCGTACAAAAAAATTGGTCGATTTGAGATCCTGCGAGGCCAAACCCAGGAAGGCGATCACCAGAACCGTGACCAGCGCCAGGCTGATCAGGGTGATCAGCAAGGCCGAGCTTCTTCTGTCGCGGCGAAATTGGCAGAAGCGCGGCTCGAATCGCGCAACATGACAATTTAATGGATTCGCAGACATTTTAGTAAAACCGGCGCTTCGGCAGAGGGAATTCATGCTTCATTGGCCAATTGGTCGCGGGTCACCTGCCACTGCGGAGCGCGTCCGGAAAGAAAACGCTCGGCTTCCTCCACCATGAACCGGCCCAAGCGGCGGCATTCATCGTGCTGACTTCCGGCAATATGGGGCGTGAGGACGACATTGGGCAGCCTATAGAGCGGGGATTCCTTCGGCGGCGGTTCGTTCCGGACCACGTCGAGAACGGCAAAAAGGTCGGGCCGGTCGATCAGCGTCACGACCATTTCCTCCTCGTTGACGATCCCGCCGCGCGCCGTATTGATAAAAGTGGCGTTGCGTTTCATCGAGGCAAAGTGTCCGCCGTTGATCAATCCGTCGGTTTCAGTCAGCCACGGAGTGTGGACGGTGACGACATCGGAGCGTCGGAAGAGTTCCCCCAGGGAGACCGCTTCGACACCAAGCTCCCCCGCGCGCTCCGGGGTAAGAAAAGGATCGTGGACGATGACCTTGACGTCGAGGATGCGAAGCTTTTCACGCACCAGGCTTCCGATTCGACCGAGAGAAACGATTCCCACCACCGATCCGTAAGCGCCCGGTCCGTAGGCCACACTGGAGCTGCGGTCGGGATAAGTTGAAGTGCGCTCGATTTCGCGGATGTACCACCAGGTTCTTTTGAGCGAGAGAATGATTTGGGCCAGGGTGAACTCGGCCACGGGGATTGCATTGGCGGAGGCGGCGTTAAACAACGCCACTTCGCGGTTCCAAAACTCATCAGTAACCAGCGGTTTTACCGATCCGGCCGCGTGGAAAACAGCCCGCAACCGGGGAGCAGCCTCAAGAAAAGTCCGATCAAGGCGGGGGGCTCCCCAGCCCGAAAAAAGCAATTCGACCTCGCGGAGAACTTCGGGCCGCTCCAGAATCTGCTCCTGCGAAAGACTTGGACCGGATATATCGACGAGGCTCTGGAGCTGGCGGAGATTCTCGCCTCCATAGACGAGATCAAAAAAAGGAGGTTCAAGGGCAAACAGCCCCTTGGGTTTATTCATATTAATACATATCCGTTGTCTCAACCCACCCGCGACAGGTGGGGGAGTATGTTGCTCTATCCGGTCGCGGCTCTTGCCGGGTCGCTTTGGGCCGTGGTCTCATGTCAATTGAAGGGTGTGCAAGGCACGAATCGTTCGAAGGTCTGGAGGCCAATGGACAAGTCCTTCGGATAACCGGCCTGCTGGTAAAGCGGCGCGATGGCCGGGTCCCACAGTTCCTTGATGCTGCGTTCAGTGTTGGAAGAGGTGTAACCGACAACACCGGTGGTGGCATTCGTGGAATACACCATGGTGGCAAAATTCGTTGAATTAAACGCGCTTTCCAGAGTGCTCTGGATCGTACTGAACTTGGAGGAAGTCGCTGGTTGAAGCAGGGCCAGCACCTTGTCATCCATCACCGCCACCGCCACCCCGATCATGACCACGGAAGCTGTGGAGGGTGATTGGTAATCCTTGGCGAGCACGGTGGTACCGTCGGAAAGAAGAAAGATCATTTCAAAATCGACGATGCCCGTGCTGAGAAGATCGTTGGGCGGAACGCTGTTCGACGTCGTCGTCGCGGCGGACACGGGCGAGAGGGTCTGTTCGAAATCCACATTGGTGACGGCGCTGGAAGTGGAGTTGGTCCAATTGATCGTATTTTCCGAGCGAAGCAGATAACCTGGCAGACTCGTATTCGTCGATAGTTGATAGGTGACGAGCGAGACGGGCCGGAGGGTGCCAGCCCCGGTGTTCATCCCGGCGGCGCGGGTGTAAAAAGTGAAAGTCGGCATGGCCGGCGAGTTTCCCACCGTGTTGGATGGAAAATTATTAAGGTCGGAACGAAACACGCCGCGCTGAATGTCGGCGGTCGCCGCGTCGAGCACCACCCGGGCCTTGGTGTAGCAATTGGCCCGGATAAGTCCCTGCTGCCAGGTTACCAGGGACAGGCTGAGAATTTGCGAAAAACCCAATAGCAGGATGCTCAGGATCGCCACGGCGGAGATGAGCTCCACGAGCGTGAAGCTGCTTCGACCCGGACGCAAGAAATGGCGAAAGGTGTTCATGTCAGGGAAGCACGATCTGGGTCATGAGTTCGTAGTAGCCGGCGGGATTATTGGTTGGAATGCTCGTGAGCGGCAGCGTCGAGGGCCACCAGAGCACCAGATCGACATTGGCGATATTGGTTTGGGACCCCGATGCCGTAATGCTATAGCGAAGATTATAGACAACCTGAGAGGAAGTGGCCGTGCCCGAGGAGATGGCCGTGCCATCGGTCTGCACTTCGGTGGAACCGTTTGTCGTGGTGACCACATCCTGGCCCGCGGAATTTGTCCCGCCCAAGGGTGGCAAGGCAAAATTCACCAAATCGGTATTCGTGGGGTCGGCACGACGCGCGGAAATGAGCAGCGAAGCGATATCTCCAGCCTGGAGACGGCTGGTTGAATCGTGATTGTTGGAAAGTCCCTCGCCTAGCATGGCGATAATGGAAATCAGGGCAAAGGAGAGAACGGCAAGGGCGATGACCACCTCAATCAAACTGAAGGCGCACCGGAAAATCCGATCCCCCCAGGCCGAAAAGGCAAAGTTGCAGAATAGGCTCCGCCGGGGATGGGCACGGCTTGCGGCTCCTTTTTCGACAGGGTTTGACTTCACACTCTCAACGTTCCTCACGGGTGTTTGCAACGGGCGATCTCCTTCACACTCATCTAGAAATGGCCCTCGCAAATCGCTAATCAATAGACAATCGCGAGATTTCATGATTTTACTATGAATTTGGGAGATCTGGCTCAATATTGCTTATTCTGTGTCGTGAGAGGAAAATCATCCGTGCGAAAAGGCGCGGCGGGGAACCCGGCTCCATTATAGAGATTTACCGTGGGGTTGTCGGCCCAGCCATAGCGAACCGCGACGGGCACTGCTATTTGGTCCGACCAAACGAGAACGTCATCGCCCACGATTTTGGCATCGGCCCAAACCCAATGTCTGTCGGCGCCACAAATGGAAAAGCCTTGCAGTTCACTCTGCGGACTGTTGAGGACAAGGGGAACGGTTTGGGGAAGCGACGACTTCGGCTGATAGGTCGCAGGCAACGGTTTGGCCACCAACCCGCCGTCCGTAAATTTAAAGTAAACCCGAATTTGCGGACCAACAACTTGCATCGAGTCGTAAACCGGTCCCGAAAAAGGAACTTTTTGGGCATAGGTATTCGCCAGAGCTAAGAAGGAAAGGCGGTCTCCCACGTCCTTTTTATCCCTGAAGTGGACGTCATCCTGTTCTCCAATGTCGAATAATACGGCCTCACCTGTCGCAGGAACAGACAGGGTCGCAGTTTGGGATTCCCTCATTTCCGCCCAACTGCTTTCCCGTGGAGTCTTGTCCTTGGAGCCAAGGTTGGCGAGCTGGCAAAAGTAAAACGGAAAATCGCCCTCGTTCCATTGTTGCCGCCAGTCCCTGATGAGCAGGGGGAAAGTCGTTCGATATTGAAAGGCCCGTCCGACGTTGGCCTCTCCCTGGTACCAAATGACACCCCTGATGGCATAGGGGACGATCGGATGGATTATCCCGTTATAGAGTGCACCGACGATAAATCTTGGTCCAACCGGAGTCGGCGGCTGGTGAGGATATTCGGCCAGCGCCTGGGAATCTAGCGATGATGTGAATTGAAACTCGACTTTGGCCAGCCACTCGCCGCGAAGATCGATATCCCCGAAACCGGCATTCAGATTCTTGCCGTCGATGCCGGCGTGGCCCGCCGGACTAAAGATCCGGATGGCTATTGTCGCCGGACCTTCTTTCACGAGATTCCCCGGAACATTATACCGCCGATCGTTGGTGGGGGAAGCCTCATCGTTAATGCTGGTCGTCGTTTCGGGCGAGGTCTCGCCAACTTTCACCCCGTTCCAGTAAACCGTGTCAAAATCATGGATGGTTCCCAGATGCAGTGGTAAATAGTTGCCCGCCAGCTTCGGTGGGATTGTAACCGTGCGGCGAATCCATATCGCCCCTTCCCCAGAAAATCCCGTAGGCGACACGGAACCCGGCAGAGTAACGGTTTCCCAGTCTGTGGTTGAAGCTTGCGGGTCCGTAAAGATTGTACTATCCAGAGACGGGGTATCCACCCGGTCATATTTTGTCAACCACGGCTGACACAACGCATAGAAATCATTCAGGCGTTGGGGATAGGAAAGCGTATCGGCGATCAAGGGAGCAGCCGCGGCCTTGATTTCCGGCGCCTGTTCAAGGCCCTGGGGACTCAGCCACGTTTCGATGGCGGAACCTCCGTAACTGGCACTGATCAGTCCCACTGGAACGTGAAGAGTTTTTTGAAGAGCCTTACCGAAATAATAGCCAACGGCGGTAAAATTGGCCGTGGTGTCCGGCCCGGCGACGAGCCACTGCCCCTGAGAATCACCGCTCGGTGAAAGAACTACCTGAAAGAGGCGCAGTTGCGGATTGGCCGAGGAGGCAACTTCTCCATCCGCTCCCATGGTTTTGCTCACCTCAAGCCCCATGTTCGACTGGCCACCGCACAGCCATACCTCTCCGATAAGCACATCATCCACGGTTAGCTTATTGTTTCCCTGAACGATGAGCTGAAAGGGTCCGGTACCCTCGGAGAGGAGATTGAGATCAACTTTCCATTTTCCATCTCCGTCCGCAACCGCTTCCGCGTTGGCCTGATCCAACTGGACCGTAACTTGCTCGCCGGGCAATGCTTTTCCCCAGACGGGCGCGTTTGTGGATTTCTGCAGGACCATATGAGTAGAAAAAATGGCAGGCAAGGTCACGTCAGCGGAAAGAAGCCCCGGCAACCCCAGCCCGAACACGGTCGAAAGAATAACCGCACGAAAAACTGGAACAGCAGGAAAAAAGTTGCGCATAAGAAAAGGCTTAAGAACGTATTGCCTCAAGACATCTAGGGCCGCGTAACCGAATAAGTCCCGTTGATGCTGTTGAGATAAAAGGTGGCGTAATTATGCATCGCGCCCACTTTCGCGCTGCTGCCCTGGGCGCGGTATTGCGTCTGCGGAACAAGGGAAAGCGAACAGTAGACGGTGGAGGTGTTGGGAGCGGGGGAAACAGCGGTACCGCTTGCATTTGGAGTCGTGATGGCGCCGGTCGTGGAAAAAGTCAGGATGTAGCAATAAATAAAATTGGCCGGCGGAAGCGGGTTAAAGGAATTGGACGTGGGTGGATTGGACGGGGGGCCGCTATTGGAAAACGCCGTGAGCGAAAGATCGTTGGTGCTATCGGCGATGATGGTGCTCTGCGGCAGCAGGATGGGCTTTTCGATGGGCTCATCCGACTCCGTGGTGGAGTTTTCCGCAGGCACGACGATCTGCAGGCTGTCGATGGAAGGAGCGGAAGAGGTATTGTTTTGGTCTTGGTAAAGGCGTAGCTGCACCGAGCGGTTGAGCGTCTTGGCCGTTTGCCGTGCAAGTTCCAGCTGCCCCTGTACGATGGCCGTGGCTTCATTCAGATGGTTCGACGACATGAGCGCGGCAAATGCCGTCATGGAAAGCGTGGTCAGGACGCCCATGATCGCTATCACGATAAGGAGCTCCACCAAGGTAAAACCGAACTTTACATGGTAGTTACAAACATCTCTGCGGCGTGGACTATTTTGGGATGATTGAAACATATAGGCGAACCTAACTCAGAAAAAAAGTGCCGGCCATCTGGTTCAGAACCTGGCACAGACCAGCCTCAGCTTCCTGTAGAGAATTCTTGGATAAATAGGACCTAGAATTCACAGATAAAGCCTCAACTGTCCTGGGATCCTGTTACGTCCGGGTTGAGCGTATGCGTTTGCGCGCGACGAAGACGAGCAGCCCCAAGCCCAGGGCGAACAGGGCCCACGTGCCCGGCTCCGGCACCACGTCCAATTGCAACGTCAGGTCCCCTGCCGAGCCCACGATGACGAAATCCGCCCAGTTGATCGCATTCGTTCCGGTCAAGTTACTGGACGTCAGATCGTTGAGCACGATGTCCCCGTTGGTCAGGTCGCTGTTCAACTGCGACGCCGTGATCGTCGAACTGAAATCCGTGATCAGGTCGTAGACCGCCGGCAATCCACTGGCCAGCGTCCCGTACCCGGGCGTGCCCGTGCCATTAAAGTCGAACGTCAGCGCGTTCGTTCCCGTC
>JAJSLI010000131.1 GCA_021272315.1 Methylacidiphilales bacterium
AAAAAACGACCGTAGAAAATTTGCTGCGGTGGAAAAGCTCAAAAATTTGTTTTGCCAACTTCAAGGTCGGTGGCCGAGTGGTTCGCAAATCCCTGAAGACGACCCTTATCAGCGTCGCCCAGCCCCGCCTCGCCAAGCTCATCGCAGAAGAGAAGAAAAAGGCGTCGATCAAAAAGCCGGACGTAGATGACAAGATCACATTTGCCCAGGCGACAGCTATTTATCTGGAGCAATTGGACGCCAATCCTGACATTAAGCCGTCCACGAAGCACTATCGCCGCCAGTGCGTTGTTGCCATTCAAAAGACGTGGCCGGAGATCGACTCCATCGAACTGCGGAAGCTGAGCGACTCGGTGTGCGTCGATTGGGCGAGACAATTCCGCGCCAATGGCACCCGATTTCACATTCCCGGCACGAACAAGGTCAGGGAGGGAGTTTCACCGTCGCGGTACAACAATACCGTAACCACCCTGCGACAGATTCTGCAAATCGGCGTCGAAAGGGGGCTTTTCTACGTCAACCCGACGACCGGCATTCCACGTGCCCGCGAGCGGGCGAAGGAATTGCAGCTTCCTTCCCGCAGCAATTTCATCAAGCTCGTCGAATTGGTCGAAACTTCGGGCGCGGGCCAGGGACGGGATTGCGCGGACTTTGTTCGCGGACTGGCTTTTTCGGGGTGCCGGATTGGAGAAGCCAACCGCATCGTCTGGAACGATGTTCTTTGGGAAAGGGACGAACTCGCCGTTCGCGGCGACCCCGAAACCGGAACGAAAAATTGGGAAGTCCGGTATGTCCCCATGATTCCAGAACTGAGGAGATTACTTGACCGGATGAGAGAGGAACGGCCTGCGGAACCTCTCGACGCTCCGGTCTTCCGCGTGAGAGAATGCCAGCAGAGTTTGGATCGGGCGTGCACGTTGCTGGGCATCCCCCGCATTACCCATCACGATCTGAGGCACCTGTTTGCGACGACAGCCATCGAAAGCGGCATCGACATTCCCACCGTCTCGCGCCTGCTGGGCCACAAGGACGGTGGCGTTCTGGCCATGAAGACCTACGGCCATCTTCGACAGGATCACGCGAAGGCGGCGGTGCAGAAGATTTCCTTTTCTGTTCCCGCAACCAGCATTTGAGAAAGGACTCCATGACAGACGTCAGGAGACAGTAATATCCAGGACAGCGCCGCCCTTACCGTCGCTGTCTTCCCGTGGCAGCAAATGGGCGATACATGAGAACTCTGGGAGGGCCAGGAATTCAATCAGGCGCTTTGAGAGCCAGTCTCGACGCAGCACGATTCTTTCTAATAGTTGCCGACATCCGAAGGTTGCCTGCTGGTAAAGAGGCAGAGCCCCGGGATAGGTCGGGGCGGTAAAGTATCGGAGCGCATACGGCATGCCTTCTCCCGCAAAATCACCAGCAAGCTGGTAGTTTACCTCCAACGGAGGAGGAGGTAGTAGATCGGGAAGCCTGCCATTTACAGCAAGTCCCGATTCCTGGTCGGCGACATACCGTGCCGCCCATGCGTTCTCGCCTTTCAGCAGGTCGAGCATCGAGGCCGATGCACTATTCTTCCAACTCAAAACTTCCGCGACCAACACACGGAATTCCGTAGAATAGGTAGGGTCAATGTACAGAATGTGATTAGTCTTCAAGCCCACCGCATACCGTAATCCCGGCTCACCATGCTTGCGGACAAGATCAAGCATCCAGGCCAGATGCGTTTGCGGTAATGGGGTGTCGATTCCAAGTTTGTGGCGTAATTCAGAGATGGGCTTCATAAGTTTATAATTTCAATGCTTTCCAATACTTCGGCGGCTGTCGTGATTCGGCTGCCAGCCTGTCTCAAGATGGCTCCCGGCGTACCTTGACCAGCCATGGCAGTTGCCGGACCACGTTGCATTGCAGGGCAGAGGATAGTAAAGCCAAACGGTCGCTCAGGCTGGACGGAACCTCGACTTGATAGACGCCGCCGTCGCCCAAAAACAGTGACAGCACAAGCTGATCCTTTCGTTCCCCTCTCGCCTCCATTACCCAGGTGGTGACCAGTTCGACCTTCAAGGATAGGAATGGCGGAATCTCGCAGCAGCCCAGGACCAGCGACCCCGCAGGTATCAGGGGATGTTTCAGGCCCTCCTGCTCGCAGAATTTCTTGACCTGATCCAGTGCAGTCTCGAACGCGGACAAGTTCTCTTGCGCGGGCAAGGTTGATTCTTTTGCCACTGGCTTCGAGGGAGATGATGCTCCCGTCTTTTCTTCGCCGGGCGGCTCCATATAGGCCGTTGGAAAGGCCTTCTTCGATTTGTTCGTTGGTGAGTTTTCCGATGTCATAAGCGATTAGGTTTTGTGCCTTGGGGTAAGGTATTTTTTGAGTACGGCTGGTGACTCCGGCCCCCTTGCCGGAGATGATGGCAGACGGCGCTTCGATGGCCGGGAGCCAGGCGAAGTCCTGCATCTGTTTACATTGCTCACGATTCCACTGAAGACCTCGCCGACCATCCGAATTGCAGATGATGAGGTGCGCGTCGAGCCGCCACATGCCCGCCCACTGCTTTCGTCCCTCGCTCAAGTGCACGATGGAAATAGCATTAGATAGGGGTGCCCAATGTGTCCGGTACGCCGAGCAAACGCGGGGCAGCGCCTTGGCGTGAGCCAGGGCTTCCTCCCGCGTGGAAAAGTATTGAGTAGAGAAGGCAATCGACCGAGCCTTCGATGCTTTGCCGCCGTGGTGCCCGGAGAGCAGGGCTTCACAGTCGAGCGCCGGGGCGCCCGCAGGGAGCCCCGGCGCGTACCCCTCGACCGGAGCGACCGGGCGCGTACCATCTTTCCCATAGCAATACCTAAGGAACCGGGAGACATCCCCCGCCGTCTTAAGTTGCTTTTTGTGGGTTAGGATAAGCTTCATGTCCCGAACACTCCCTTCAATTTGGCCAGTACATTTTCCGCCGATGCCCGGTCGGTTTCTTGTCCCCAAGTTGTGCGTAAGGACTGGTTAATCAGATTGCCCAGGCTGGCCAGTTCCCCGCGCATGGCCAGCAAAGCACCCAGGTCAATCTTCTCCATTTGGGCGCTCAGCATGATGGCCACAACCCGATGCCGAGCGGAGACAGGAAGGCCCCTGAGAACAGAAGCGATCTCACGGGGCAACCTGAGCCTTACCTGTGGGTTTTTCATGCGCGGAATCAAGGGGGGGACTTAGGGGGAGGGTTGAAAGCCAGTGACTGTTCCCGGCTCAGGGCCGGTAACATGCTGGTCAAAAGGGGCGCGCCCCTCTTGAGACACCTGCTTGCGCTGCCGACGACGTTTGACCACATCGGCCAAGCTGCCGTTGGCAAATAGCGTTGCCAGAGACTGTGGTGTAACCACCTCCTGAACGATTTCGTTCAGGGCAGTAGTGGCTTGTTCGTTGATCTCAGTGAGCAGGGCATCCTTCACCCGATCAGGGAAACCGGCTGCTTCCAACTCGCTGAGCCTATCCTTAAGTACCTTTTTTGAATCCATCCTGTATGATAGCAAGTCGGCAAATGCAATGGTTAAAAAATCGCTCGATTTTAGAAAAAATCTTCATTTTGATGCTATGGGGAAGCGCACGAAGTAAGGGCATAATCGTTGCCTCGCATAACTTAGGGAGTAAAATGGCGAATGGCCGAACCTGACGCTTTGATTAAACAGTCCATTAAAGCCCTACTTGAAGGAATGCAGCTACGGGTAGATGAGATTCCCGAGGCAAGCACGAAGACGCCGGACTTCCGCATAGACCAGGGGAAGCCAAACGGCAGCCTGTTGGAAGTAAAAACCAAGCAAGATGACCCCAAGGAACTGGCCGCTATCTCAGCGGAATTGGATTTAGGCGGAGTTGTTGCCCGGAGTAAGCCGACAGATCAATGGAACCGCCTCGACAACATTATTTCTTCCGGCGTAAAGCAGCTTCAAGAGTACGACCCGGAGCATTCGGTTCCGCACTTTATCTGGTTTCACTGTGATGGCCGCGATGCCGACCTTTATTCCCTGCGGTTAAAGGCGACGCTGTACGGCTCCCGCAAGTTGATTAGCACCCAGATAAAGGACATGGTTACCTGCTACTATTTTTGGAACAGCTCCTTTTTCAGGCACCGGACTGCGCTTGATGGAGTCGTGATTTCGCAGGAAGGGGAGGCCCAACTTAACCTGAACGAATTCTCGTTAAAATTTGCTGTGGCCCAGAATTCCTCGCTGGCTAGGGCATTTGGTGAAGCCGTATTTTATCCCAAGAAGTATCAGGCAGACGCGGATGTCATGATCAATGACTCCGACGGAGAGAGGAAGGACGAGAAAAAGATTCTGGCCTACCTGCAAACCAGATACGGGATTGATCACCTTCAAACCATCGACATGGCTCAGCACACAGGAATGATTAGAGTACCCGACCAACAGCGTTAGGGGGGCTGTAGGGGCGGTAACCTTGCGAGGTCCTTCCGTCTTGATCTCTCGACTTTCAACCTGAAAAGTTGCCATGCTTAGCAATGCCGCTTTCGTGGAATGAAATCAGGTCGCGTGCCATTGCCTTTTCCCGTGAGTGGACAACCCGCCCGCTGCCAGCCAAAGGCGCGGAACGGGCCGAGGCGCAAACCTTCTGGAATGAGTTTTTTGAAGTCTTTGGCAAGAAGCGCCGCCATGTAGCCGCCTTTGAAGCTCTAGTCAAAAACCTTGAGGGCAATTACAGCCGCATCGATCTTCTCTGGCCAGGAACCCTGCTCGCCGAGCACAAAAGCCCCGGCGAGAACCTGAGCAAAGCCGAAGCCCAGGGCATGACCTACATCAGCGCATTGCAGGACGGCGGACGCGACAACGAAGCTCCCCGTTATCTCATCGTCAGCGACTTCAACAAGATCGCCCTTCATGACCTTGAGCCGGAAAATGACCCCAAGCTACCCCTGCTTAAGCGCCTTCCTCCCACCCTTGAATTTACCCTGCAAGACCTGCAAAAGAACGTCCATGCCTTCGGTTTCATGGCGGGGTATCGCACATATCGTGTCAAGGAGGAAGACCCGGCCAACATTGAAGCGGCTGAACTTCTGGCCAAGCTCCATGACGTGCTTGAGGACGGCGGCTATCCCAAGAAAGACCTCGACCGGTTTCTGGTCAGAATTCTGTTCTGTCTGTTCGCAGAGGACACCGGCATCTTCACACCGAAGGCGTTCGAGGAATACCTGGACAATCACACGGCGGAGGACGGCTCCGACTTGGGGCTGCGACTCGACAAACTTTTCCGCGTGTTGGATGCGCCGCCCGAGCGCCGCCAAGCCACCCTCGACGAGGAACTGGCAGAACTGCCTTACGTCAACGGTCGCCTGTTTGAAGAGCGGTTGGAATTTGCCGATTTCAACCGCGACATGCGCAACCAGTTGCTGGCCTGCACGCGGTTCAACTGGTCCCGTATCTCACCCGCCATCTTTGGTTCCCTGTTCCAAGCCATCATGGAACCGAAGGAACGACGCCAGATCGGTGCCCATTACACCAGCGAACGCGACATCCTGAAGGTCATTCACTCCCTTTTCCTTGATGACCTCGACGCCGAGTTTGCCCAAATCAAGGCCGACCGATCCAACCGGCGACAGGGCAGGCTGGAGGACTTCCAACAGAAGCTCGCCGCCATTCACTTGCTCGATCCGGCCTGTGGTTGCGGCAACTTCCTCATTCTTGCTTACCGGGAACTGCGTACGCTGGAAATCGCCATCCTCTTGGAACTTCACCCTGGCGGCCAGCAGGAATTCACCCTCGACGAAATCAACCGCATGGCCAAGGTCGATGTCGATCAGCTTTACGGCATAGAAATCGGCGAATGGCCTGCGCGCATCGCGGAGGTTGCAATCTGGCTCATGGATCACCTGATGAATCAGGAACTTTCCTCCGCGTTTGGCCAACTTTACCAGCGATTGCCTCTCAAGAAATCGGCCAAAATAGTCTGCGAAAACGCGCTGCACATTGACTGGAACACGGTGCTTACAGCCAAAGAATGCACTTACATTCTCGGCAATCCGCCGTTTGTCGGGAAGCATTATCAGAATGTGGAACAGCGGGCGGATATGGTCAAAGTCTTTGGTGATTTCAAAAACACAGGGGATTTAGATTACGTCACCTGCTGGTTCATAAAGGCAGCAAAATACATCCAATCCACCAAAATCCGTGGTGCATTCGTATCCACGAACTCGATCACGCAAGGGGAGCAAGTGCCCATTCTTTGGGGACTCTTATTTGGCGAATATCGACTCAAAATTCATTTCGCGCACCGTACTTTTTCCTGGATGAGTGAAGCTCGGGGGAAGGCGCATGTTCACGTGGTCATAATTGGGTTTGGCACATTCGATTTGCCGGAGAAGCATATCATCGACTACGAAGCTGACCCTGCCCATCCGACTACCATTTCAACATCGAACATCAGCCCGTATCTGACTCCAGGCTCTGATACTTTCGTCACTAAAAGGCAAAGCCCTCTTTGCAATGTTCCTGAGATGAGGTGTGGAAATAAGCCTTCGGATGGTGGCAATTTCATTTTGACCGATAAGGAGAAGAAGGAGCTTGTGACCCTTGAGCCAGAGGCGAAGAAATTTCTGCGGCGCTTTACAGGCTCAGAGGAGTTTATCAACGGGAATATGCGATGGTGTCTGTGGCTGGTAGATGCGAGTCCGGGCGACCTACGCGCTTTGCCCTTAGTAATGAATAGGGTGAAGGCTGTTAAAGAATTTAGAGAGAGAAGTTCGGCGACCCCCACTCAAAAAGCCGCTGCCACTCCTTCTCGATTTTTTTATGAATCCCAGCCGGCAGGCCAATTCATTGCGATTCCAGAAGTCTCGTCAATGCGTAGGCCTTACATCCCGATTGGCCTGCTAAGTGGGAATGTAATTGTCAGCAATAAAATCTATCTAGTTGCCGAACCTAGTTTGTGGCTTCTGGGCAATCTGTCTTCCCACATGCACATGGCATGGGTCAGAGTAATCAGTGGCCGTTTGAAAAGCGATTTTCAGTATTCCGGCTCCGTGGTCTATAACAACTACCCGTGGCCCCAAGAAGCAACAGACGCTCAAAAGACCAAAGTTGAGGAATGCGCCCAAGTCGTGCTCGACGCCCGTCAGCCTTTTTTGGATGCGGGACAGACCCTAGCCGACCTTTACGACCCTCTAACCATGCCCGCCAATCTGCTCAAGGCCCATCAAGCCCTCGACCGCGCCGTGGATCGTTGCTACCGCAAGGAACCATTTGAAAATGACCGCCAGCGCGTCGAATTCCTTTTTGCCCTTTACCAAAAGCTCACAGCCCCCCTCATTCCTGCGTCTAAGCCGATTCGCCGCAGGAGGAACTAAAATTACTTTCCAATGTCAAAAGCCAAAGGCTCAATCGGGTCACTTCGGACAGAGCTTATCTCAAAATCGAAGCAGGCGATGCTTTGCGCGATCAAAATTTATAACGATCCATTGGTGACCTTTAAGTCCGAGTCCTTCATCGTGCTCTCTATCATCGCATGGACTTATCTTCTCCATGCATTCTATCGAGGCAAAGGCGTCGATTACCGCTATCACAAACTTATCAATAAACGCCGGAAATTTGACCGAACGTCAAAAGGGGCATTCAAATTCTGGGAATTAGAGCGCTGCCTTAACGACGATCTCTGCCCGATAGATTCTGCCACCAAACAAAATTTACGATTTTTGATCGGCCTTAGACACGAGGTCGAAAATCAAATGGCTAAAGGGTTGGACACTTACCTAAGCAGTAGGTACCAAGCCTGCGCCGTTAATTTCAATGATGCTCTCATCGCTCTATTCGGGGCTGAGCAACGACTTGACGACCATCTCGCGTTTAGCATTCAGTTTGCTCAGTTGACTCCAGCGCAATTGGAGCCAGTTAAACCGGGACGCAATGTTCCTCAGCCTGTTTTGAAATTTATCACTGACTTTGATAAGCAGGTGCCAGAAGAAGAGTTTAACAGTTCAAAGTACGCTTACAGGCTCTTGTTCACTATTGATCTCTGTATAACAGACTGACTTAAGGGCAAAGCTTTGAAATTAAAGCCGGTCATCCTGATTTGTCCACACTACCCAATATTGGGTAGTGCCCTAATTTGAAATCGGACGTTTCTCAAAAGGCCAATTCCCCGGAT
>JAJSLI010000073.1 GCA_021272315.1 Methylacidiphilales bacterium
TGCAGCGAACTTAACTCTTCAACGTGTGCATCCAGGAGTTTTTTGTATCGCTTTTTCGACTTGCAGAAGGGCTTCACGATCGTCGGCCACTTTCGGAGTTCGATCTTGTCTCCTGGGTCCACGCGGAAATCCTTCGAGTCAATTTTCATTGTCATTCCTTGGCAATTGCCTTCCGTCATTGACCGGCGAAATCCCGGCGTTACATCTTCAACGAATGCGGATGCCGGATTCCGCTGTGTCGGTCGGCATCCTGGCTATTGCCGCGACCCGAGGTCTCCTCATTTTCGCCGGCCAATTCCTTTTCGGCTTCCAGCCAGAACTGCACACCATCGCCGGTCGGCTTGCCAGCAGCCTCCCATTTGTGGAAGGCACAAAGCTGAATGTCTACGCGCAATTCCATTGCGTCTATGAGGGCGTTGTCAGCGGAAGCGACGGCCGCATTAAGTAAGGTAACCCGGTGGCTACGATGACTCTGTGCGAATGGTTCGTGATCGTGTTGACGGGTATTCATGATATTGCTCCTTTGGTTCATACAGCCGGTACGGGGATGGTCGCGACCGTCGCGATCGGTTTGTTCTTGATCGGCGATGCGTTAGTGGGATCGAAATTTGGCAGTGCGGCGAAATTGCGTTGGATTTTAAAAACCAACTTAAAATCTTTGTCGAAATGGTCCGTGTAAAACGCGCGCAACATTCCGGAAGGATCCTGCAACACCTCCGCTGAAGACATGGTGATGGGTCCGAAATGTCCCCAACAGGTCTCATAGCCGCTGTCTGTCAGGTGCATCCAGATTTTTATGCCGCCATTCGCATCCCATGGGACGTTCAAAACACAACCGTCTACTACGGCATTTCCATTGACGTTCTTCTTGGCCTTGATAGTTTGACCACCCGCATCGATTCCACATTCGATGTCCCATGATCCCATCTTCCTCTCTCGCAATTGCTGGACTGTTATCGTAATCCTGCCGGACGTTCGGGCGTTATCGAGCCAATCGAGCAACTCTTTCACCTCTTGCAGTTCGCATTGTGCCTCTCTACCACGTGCCTTTAATAACGACCTCGCACTTCGGCGGAGTTCATCGACCTCTTCAGTCGAAGCAGTTCCGTCCCTGAGCCGGTTATAGCCATCAAGCACTTCGCGAAACAGCGGACCTTCGGTTGCCGAGCACTCTGCTGTAAGTTGCCGTGGTCGCGCAATGTGTTCTGTCGATTCATGAAGTGCTGCTTGAAGGGCTCTTTCTTTCCGCCTCCGGGCCTTTACTCGATACGCCAATAGAATCCCCCAAATGGCTAAGAGCCTCACGAACCATTGGTACTCGTCGGCAGGTGCCGGGATGACATCGGCGTCTATAGGGACATCGTCACCCAAAACCGACGAGGTTTTCAATGTGGAATCCGAACCAGTACGGCCATTCATAGCAAGAGGGTCGCCCTCGGCGACACTGCGCCCTGAGGAAGTCGGGCTGGCAGCTTTGCCAACGAAGACCACCTCGGAAGCGACCAAGCTTGGAAGCAAAGCGAAAATGGAGAGCAAGTGAAGCCAGTTCGGAACCATGATCATGACCTCACCTGAGGCTCCGCTTTGCCTGCTGGTGTTGGCTGGGCGTTGGCTTTGTTGTTTGCGGTCTCCCGCTCCGTCCTTTCCAATTCCTCGACGGCTCGAAGATCTTCTCGCCCCAGTTCCTCGTAGAGTTCATGCACTCGCTGGACAAGTTGCGGAGTCAAATCGGTTGGGGCCTTGGCCTTCTCTTCGGGCTTAATCTCGTTCTTGTCTTCGGGCGTAAGCTTGGGGTTCGCCGCATTTTTTGTGACCTCCCGCTTCGCCTGTTCCCAATCCTGAGCAGCCTGATCGCCGCGGCGACCGCGTTTCTCGTAGAGTTCATAGGCGCGCTTGGTGATTTGCGGTGTCAAATCGGACGATGACTCAGCTTGGACTTCGGGCTTAGGCTCGGCCTTGGCATCAGTTTTTGCGGCAGCTTTGATTTCAGGCGTGGGCTCGGCTTTGGCTTCAGGTTTGGCGTCGGCTTTGACTTCAGGCATAGGTTCTCCTTTGGCAACAGGCTTGGACTCGGGAGTGGCTTCCGGCTTAAGGGCGGTTTGGGCACCGGGCTTGGCGTCCGCTTTGATCTCCGGCTTAACTTTCAAATTTGCAGCAAGTTGGGCGTCCCCATTGGCCTCGGGTTTAACTTGAGCCGTCGACTCGGTTCTGGCTAACGGAGTGGCCCCAGCCTTGGTGTGATCGAAAATCCGATACGCGAGAAGTTTCACTCGGTCGTTGATCAGAAACCACGCTAACGCATATCCCCAGACGAACGCGGCCCAACCCCAGCCGAGGGGCGTCATGAACACTCCGTAAACAGCGATCAGCGTTGCTATGGCTTGCGTGCCAAGCACGGCGAGCCAGAGAATCTTCGCGGGTTTTATGGACCAGAACGGGCCTCGCGTCCGCGTCAGAAAGATCGTCAGATGTCCCGCCACGGACAATTTCAGGTACATCAGCGTCTGGATGTGCGACCGGTCGAGCTTGAAAACGCGCTCGCCCATGTAAAACAGGCCGAACGCGGAGATGACCCCAATGACGCCCAGCACGGTGGAGATGCCCAGCACCATCCGCATGTTCCACGCCTCTGGCTTATCCCTGTAATGCACGTTGTCATACGCAATGGAGAGGATGGCACCGTCGTTGAGCAGGGCCAGCATGACAATCATCACTGCCGTGAGTGGATAGAAGTTAAATACCAATATCGCCAGCGTCATGAAGAACAGCACGCGCAGGGTTTCGGCGATGCGGTAGATGGCGTAGCTGTTCATCCGCTGGAAGATGCGGCGGCTTTCCTTGATCGCGTCGATGATGACTGTGAGGCCGTCTGTCAGTAGAACGATCGATGCAGCCGCGCGGGCCGCGTCCGTCGCTCCGGAGACGGCGATGCCACAGTCCGCTTTCTTCAAAGCCGGGGCGTCATTTACGCCGTCGCCGGTCATGCCGACGATGTGGCCGCGCTTTTGCAGGATGTCGACGATGTGGAACTTATGTTCGGGAAACACCTGGGCAAAGCCGTCGGCTTTTTCGATAAGTTGAGTTTCCTCGGGCGTTTCCTTTTTGTTGGAATCGCCT
>JAJSLI010000096.1 GCA_021272315.1 Methylacidiphilales bacterium
GAAGGAAACGCCAGGAAATGAAAAAACTGATTGTTTTCGATCTCGATGGCACGCTTGCCGAAAGCAAGGCGCCGATCGACGCCGAGATGGCCAGGGTGCTCAGCGCTCTGCTTGGTTTCGCGAAAGTTGCCGTCATATCCGGCGGAAACTGGCCGCAATTCCAAAAGCAAGTGCTCTCCCATCTTCCGCACGACACGCGCCTGGTAAATCTGTCGCTCCTTCCCACCTGCGGGACGAAGTTCTACCGATACTCGGGGGATTGGGAGAAAATCTATTCCGAAGATTTCACCGCGGCGGAAAAAGAACAAATCATCGGCTCTCTCGATAAGTCGATCGCAGCAGCGGGCTGCAAGGTCGAAAAGGTCTGGGGAGAGGTCATTGAAGACCGCGGCAGTCAGATCACTTTCTCCGCACTGGGCCAGCACGCTCCGCTCGATGAAAAGAAGAAATGGGATCCTGACTTTGCCAAGCGGAAGAGGATGAAGGCAATCCTCGATAAGCTTATCTCTGAATTCTCCGTGCGATTGGGCGGCGCGACATCGGTTGACGTCACCAAGCCCGGCATCGACAAAGCCTACGGGATTCGAAAACTCCGCGACATCCTTGGCATTGCAATTCAGGAAATGATCTATATTGGGGATGCCTTGTTTCCTGGCGGAAATGACTATCCGGCTGAAGAAACGGGCGCTGTTTCCATCCCGGTTCGAGATCCCCACGAGACGAAACGGGTAATTGAAGCCATCGTCGCTTGCTTGGATGGCGCTGAACCCGCACAACCTCGTAAGGAGGGGAATCGATGAACGGATTCAAGTTGCAGCGACTCGGGCTGATGATGGAGCCGGAACCGGGAAATCCACAGGAAATCGAGGGCGTCCTGAATCCGGCTGCCGTTCGCGGCCCTGATGGCGAGCTTTACCTGTTTCCCCGTCTCGTGGCGCGGGGCAATTATTCGCGCATCGGCATCGCCCGCGTTCGCTTCAATGATGCCGGCGATCCGTGTGGCGTCCAGCGGCTGGGCATCGCACTGGAGCCGGAGGCCGACTACGAGCGGCTGCCGAACGGCGGCGGTGGCTGCGAAGATCCGCGCGTCACATTTGTGGAGCCGTTGCATTGCTACATGATGTCCTACGCGGCCCTTTCGACCATCGGCCCGCGGATTGCTTTTGCCGTGTCGGACGATTTGATCAACTGGAAGCGGTTGGGGCTCGCGGCCTTCGAGCCTTACGTCGGGATTGATTTCGTCCACGTGGACAACAAGGATGCCAGCCTCTTCCCCGTCGCCATACCCAATCACGCCGGAAAAATGCAGATGGCCATGCTCCATCGCCCGCTTTTCCCCGGCACGCGTCCCGAGGAAACTGCCTGCCAGGCCGCGTCGCGCGAGGTGGATCTCGCGCATGAAAGCATCTGGATTTCCTACTGTCCGATGGCCCTCGAAGGTCCGGAACCGTCGCACGGCGAACAGCCGCTCGGCGAAGAACGGCGACGGTCCTGCCCGACGGCCTCTAGGGGCCCCGAACCGTGTCACCTCGGCCTCTTCAACTCGCATCACCGGCTGGCGACTCCGGTGTCGCCTTGGGAGCGGCTCAAGATCGGCGCGGGCACTCCGCCCGTTCTGACCCGGCACGGCTGGCTGATTCTCTACCACGGCGTGAGCGAAATGGCGGAGCCGAACAAGGGCGGACGCAAGCTAAGCTACTCGGCCGGAGTGATGGTGCTCTCGAAAGAGCATCCGCGCGTGATCCGCTATCGATCGGTGGAGCCGGTGTTGACGCCGACGCTGCCGCAAGAGCGCGACGGGACCGTCGCCAACGTCGTGTTTCCCACCGGCATCGATCGCCGCGACGACCTCGGCCTGCCGGACTGTTTTGACGTTTACTACGGAATGGCGGATAGCCGCATTGGCGTGGCCCGCCTGGACGTGCCGGAGCGCCTGCCGCCGGAACGATTCGTCGATCCGCCGCAAGCAAAGGTGTAATGTTCCCAATTTAGGGAAAGCAGAGGAGGATAGTGATGTTGAAACCAAATGTAGATAAACCCGTAACCAAGCCGGGACCGAAGCCCGACGCTAACAACGATCTCAAATCCCTGCCCATGCCGGAGGTGGAGAAGAAACTTAGGACGTCGCCGGAGGGCCTCAGTCAAGCCGAGGCGGAGAAACGGCTTACCCAATACGGGCCCAACGAGATTAAAGAAGAGAAGACCAATCCGTTCCTCAAATTTCTCACCTATTTTTGGGGTCCCATCCCCTGGATGATCGAGATTGCGGTCGTTTTGTCGGGCGTGGTCGGACACTGGGAGGATTTTGGCATCATTCTCTTTTTGCTTGTTTGCAACGCCGTCGTCGGATTCTGGGAAGAACGCCAGGCGGGCAACGCCATTGCCGCCCTGAAGGCCAGCTTGGCGATTAAGGCCCGCGTGAAACGGGATGCGAAGTGGATCACCCCGGCGGCGCGTGAGTTGGTGCCGGGCGACGTCATCCGCATGCGATTGGGCGACATTGTACCGGCTGATGCCCGCTTGCTGGACGGCGACTCGGTGGAAGTGGATCAATCCGCGCTGACGGGAGAGTCGTTGCCCGCCGAGCGCAAAACGGGCGAGGCCGTGTTTTCCGGTTCGATCATTCGTCAGGGTGAGATCGGCGCAATCGTCTATGCCACGGGCGCCAACACCTACTTCGGCAAGACGGCGCAACTGGTGCAGGAGGCGCACACCGTCAGCCATTTTCAACAGGCCGTACTGAAGATCGGCAAGTACTTGATCATCCTCGCGGTGGCCCTGGTGGCGGTGATTATTACGGTCGGTATTGTCCGCAACGAACCGATGCTCTACGCCAACCCCCCCAAGGACCCTGTCCTCTTATTCGCCCTCATCCTCACAGTTGCAGCCATTCCCGTGGCCATGCCTACGGTGTTGTCGGTGACGATGGCCGTCGGTGCCCGCCTGCTCGCCCAAAAAAAAGCCATTGTGAGCCGGTTGGTGGCCATCGAGGAATTGGCGGGGGTGGACGTGCTCTGCTCGGACAAGACCGGCACTCTGACCCAAAACAAACTGACGCTGGGCGATCCGTTCAGCGTCAACAGTACTCCCGCCGAGCAAGTCATCATCGACGCCGCGCTGGCGTCGCGCGCCGACAATAACGACACCATCGACCTGGCCGTCCTGGGCGGACTGAAAGACAAAGATTCGTTGAAGGGTTTTGAGGTGCTCCATTTCCAGCCATTCGACCCAGTGCATAAGCGCACCGAGGCCACCGTCAAAAGCAAGGACGGAAAGGTGTTCAAGGTGACGAAGGGTGCGCCGCAGGTGATCTTG
>JAJSLI010000136.1 GCA_021272315.1 Methylacidiphilales bacterium
GGCGCGGCGGTCGCTCATCCCGCAACCACCGCAGAGGCCGGGAGAGCAATACCCACCGAAGCAAACCAATTTCCAACGCTTGCGGGTGTGTTCTTACAGGCAAAGGAGAAAAATCTTCCCAAAAAGAAAACAAAGGGCGGACACCGCGCAAAAAGAACTGGGCGGCGACTCACGGAGCCACCACCCAGCCGGGGAGGAGTCTAACGGAGGGATAGACCCGCTGAAAATCGACTTGTTCAAAAAAACGGACCTATTTCCGTCGAAAGATGAAACGACTCATAATAGTTTCAATCCCGACACATCAGCCCGCTGGCTTGGTTTTAGCAGGCGGCAAAATCTTCTTGGCCTGCTTGCGCATCAACCTCCAATCCCAGCGCAAAAGCCCTTGGACGATGCCAGCCAGAACCACGAAAAGGACGAAATGAGCGTAGAACGGCGCGGGCTGCAACGACTCCGCAACCGCATATTCCAAAGCCATACCGAATCCTAACCCTATCGTCGTCCAATTCGCCCGGATTTCCTTGGTCAGGTGTTTGACGATGTCCAAAGTCGTCTTGTGAATGTCTTTAACATCTTCGACGGCTTTCTCTGACCGTTGCACGGACGTATCGAATCTCCGCAGATCATCCCGGAGCAAAAGCAAGTCTTTCCCGATTTCCTGCATTCGGGCGATGACCGGTTTCATTTCGCCATGAATCCGCTCCGCCTGCACCACAGTGGCCTTGGCCTCCAGCGCGGTTTCCCGCAACGTGAGGCTGGCTCGCGCGGTTTCGTCCTTGAACGCGGCCACCACCACGGCATTGCTGCGATTGACCTTTTCAATCAGCCCCTTTTCGAGTTCCCTGGCCTCAGCCACCACTTTTTGAAAAGCAGCGGTGCCGCTCTGTAATTTTTCGGGCAGTTGCGCCAGCTTCCGCATACAGGCGGTGAGCAGGACGGAAATGCCCACCGGCTCGCTGTTGGGATCTCCGGTGGCATACCCGTAGAAGGCGCGCGCGACCGCGTCGCGCTCCCTCCCGATGAGGCCGTCCGTCAGGAAATCAAGCACCCCGTCGTGTTCATTCATGAATGTCGAGCGGGTTGAACTCGTCGATGACAGGCCGGGCAAGCCTGTCGGCGGGCCGAAAGACTTTGTTTTCAAGGGTAGTGGAATCGGGAATGAGTATCCGTTCGGCGTCTTCGCATTGGACGAACACCCGGTTGAGGAAATGCTCGATCTCAAAGCGGCACATCTGGTGGATGGACGGTACCTTGACAGCATCCGAAAAGGTGAGGTGCTTCTTCTTTTCCGCGCTGGCAGCAGCGATTTTCTGAAGCGTGGTCGTGGTGACGGCGGGTAATTCGAGAACGGGCACTTTGTTCTTTCGGAACAATTCAGCAAGCGCCGATTCGTCGAACGCCTGGCTGCGGAACCGGGCCGGGTTCTTGACGAGGAGGTAATCCGCCCGGTCGCCCAAAGCACGGTAAGTCTTGGCCATGCTCGCCGTGGCGGTCGGGTCATCCGCCGCGAACATGAGGATGGTCATGCGCGTCTCGCGGGCGTCGAGGGCATCCAGCACGCGCAGCGATTCCATCGCGCCGAGAAGGAAGTCGGTGGCCTGGGCCGGAAAATCGGCCACGGCCAGCGGTGCATCCGGTAAATCCATGATAAGTTGTAAAAACTCGTCGTTGGAGCGGGTCGCATCGACGAAAGCGGCCTCGGGGAAGAGTTTGCTCAAAGTCCGGTGCTCGGCGTCGCAATCGACGGCGGCCACGGATATTCCGGCAAACCTCGCCCAGGTGAGGATTCCTTGGAAGGCGGTGGACTTGCCGATGCGTCCGCTGGATTGAAAACAGGTAACGAAACGATGATTGATTTTTTTAAGGTCAGACATTTTCTTTAGGGGTTGGGTTTAAAAACAGTCCATTTGGACTTGGGTTTACCCTTTATGGGTTTTGTCAACGGGTCGGTGGCGAACTCGCTCGCGGGTGGTGGCGATTCGGTCAATTCTGGTGGTTCCGGCGCGGACTTTTCAGATTGAGGCAGATTACCGGTCGTTACCGAAGATGGCGCGGGTGCCATGCCGAGCGGATAGCGGCGCTTCAACCGTCTTTTCACAAAGGCATGGACGGCCTGCTTGGTCGTGGCGACACCTTGGGCGGCCAACTGCTGGGCGATGGCCTCCCACGTTTGACGTTTGCGTTTCGCTTCGAGGATCAAATCGAAATGAGGCTCCAGTTTGCTTTGAAAAGATTTGCCGGGCATACCCATAGGCCCGATGTCAACCCGTCAACAGGAATCTCCAGATGTCAATAGATCGCGGCGTGTCAACCCGCCCCTGCGTTGAAATCTATAGATTCCTGTTGACGAATTGACGGCTGGAATCAGCCCAAAGCGGAGCTTAGGGACGTGTCTGTTCGCTAATTCCTTCCTCTATTGGCTATGGCTATTGCGCTTTTGATTTTGGCTATGGGTTATAGGCAAGGAGTGGTAGTGATAGGTAAAGCTTATGGTTATAGATGAGATTTTAGTTATAGATGTAGAATGAGGTAAAAATAGGTAATAGGAAATTATTTATATAAAAGTGACTTGGTTCTATAGAAAGATATTGGTTTTGAGTTAAAGTAGCGGTTATGGTTTCCAAATCGGTTTGTGTTTCGGTCCAGGGCGCGGTGAGATATTTCGAGGCGCACTTGAATGTGGCCGATTATTTTGTGGAGGGTGAGAAGGTGGACCGGGGTCAGTTCATGGGCAAAATGGCTGAGCGTTTGGGATTGGATGAGAAGCCCATTACGCGGGAGAAGTTCGTTGCCTTCGCTCAATGCGACACGGTCGGTTTGGGCGCGGATTCCAAGCGCCAGCGGGCCTCCGAAATCAAGTACATCGAGTTCACCTATTCCCCACCCAAGGCGGTGTCGGTCGTGGCGGCACTGGATGACCGGGTGAAGGTCGAGCTATACGAGGCGGTCAAGGAGGAGCTGCGCTGGTTTGAAACGCTCGTCACGGTGCGGGACCGGCGGGGCGAACTGGCCAACGGGGAAGTGACCAGGCCCACCGGCGAAATGATCGCCGCCCTGTTTCAGCACGAAACCAGCCGGACGAACGATCCCGATTTCCACGTCCATGCGCTCATCGGCAATGTGACCTGGGATGAGGAGAGGAAGGGCTACTTCGCCATTCACTATGGCCAAATGCTCGAACTTCGGAAAACCTTGGATGCGCGGATGCACAACAACCTCGCCG
This sequence comes from Methylacidiphilales bacterium, assembly GCA_021272315.1. Classification (GTDB taxonomy): domain Bacteria; phylum Verrucomicrobiota; class Verrucomicrobiia; order Methylacidiphilales; family UBA1321; genus JABDGH01. Next base: position 3,224 of record JAJSLI010000136.1, read on the forward strand.
CCCGCATGGGGAAGCTCGGTTACGAGGTCGAAACGGCTCCATCCGGCTTCGGGCTGAAAGAGGTCCCCGCCCCGGCCCTCGTCATGTTCAGCGAACGCACCCGGCAGGTTGAAACCGTACTGGCCCTGCTCAAGCGCGGTTACATGCCGGAGCAGGTAAAAGCGCTGTTCAAAGGTATGGGTGAAGATGAGAAAAGGAAGATGCTGGCCCAAGGGGCCGACA
>JAJSLI010000057.1 GCA_021272315.1 Methylacidiphilales bacterium
CCCCTGCTCAGCGACCAGGTGGCCTATATCGTCACAGCGTTGATTCTCTTCCTCGCCGTCTTCCTGGTGCAGCGGCTTTTCCACTCGCCGGTGGGACGCGCTTGGATCGCCATTCGCGAAAATGAAATCGCCGCAGCCGCGGTCGGCGTGCCGGTCGTGCAGATGAAGCTGCTTGCCTTTTCCCTCAGCGCGGCGGTCGCCGCCGTCGCCGGGGTCATCGCGGGCGCCAAGGACGGTTTCGTCAGCCCCACCCTCTGCGAGTTTCAGCAGTCGATCATGGTCCTGGCCATGGTCATTCTCGGCGGCCTGGGCAACAGCTACGGCGCGCTGCTCGGCGCGGCGCTGCTCTATCTCGTGCCCGAATATCTCAAACTTCTGCCCTCGATGATCAGCGGCAGTCCCACGCTCAGCGCCGTCGTGCCGTCGTTCGTGCGGGATTCCCTCCAGCACCTTTCCGATTACCGGCTGCTTCTGTTCGGCGCGGTGATGGTCCTGATGATGCTCTACCGGCCACAGGGTTTACTCGGCAGCCGACGCAGAAAAACGGAGATGCAACACGCATGACACCCCTGCTCGAGACCCGCGGACTGAGCAAGACGTTCGGCGGCCTCAAGGCCGTGCAGAAGGTCGATCTTTGCATCGGCGCGGACCGGATCGTCAGCGTCATCGGCCCCAACGGCGCGGGCAAAACGACGTTCTTCAATTGCCTGAGCGGGATTTACCGTCCCGACGGCGGCGCCATCCTGCTGGAGGGCCGCGACATCACGGGCCGCGCGCCGCATCAGGTCTGCAGGCTCGGCGTCTCGCGCACCTTCCAGAACATCCGGCTCTTTCCGGAAATGACCGTGCTCGAAAACGTGCTGGTGGCGCAATTCCAGCACCGTTCCATCTCTCCGCTGCCGCTGCTGCTCCACTCGCCCCATTTTCGCGACGAGGAAAAAAGGAGCCGCGACGAAGCCCTCGCTTTCCTCGATTTTGTCGGACTGGCTTCCCACGCCGAAAAGATTTCGAGCAGCCTCGCCTACGGCCTGCAACGGCGGCTTGAGATCGCGCGGGCGCTGGCCACCCGGCCCCGGCTCCTTCTCCTCGATGAACCCGCCGCGGGCATGAATCCGCAGGAGGCAGTCGACATGGTGCGGCTCATTTCGCGCATCCGCGAGCGGGGCCTGGCCATCCTCCTGATCGAGCACCACATGAAGGTCGTCATGAGCATCTCCGACGACATTCTAGTGCTCGATCACGGCGTGCCCATCGCCCACGGCGCTCCGGAAAAAGTCCGCAACGATCCCCAGGTAATCAAGGCCTACCTCGGCGAAGAGGTCACCCCTTAGCCGCGCCATGCTCAAACTCGACCAGGTCCGCGCCGGCTATGGCGCCATTGAAGTGCTTAAAAACCTTACGCTTGAGGTGCGGCCCGGCGAGATCGTCGCGCTGCTCGGGGCCAACGGCGCGGGCAAAACCACCACGCTGCTGACCATCACGGGAGTGGTGCCCGTACGCGGCGGCTCGATCACCTGGCAGGATGCGCCCCTGCCAAGCGGACGGGCCGACACCGTTCTGCGCCGGGGCATCTGCCTCTGCCCGGAAGGCCGCCATATTTTCCCCCGCCTGACCGTCCTCGAAAATTTAATCAGCGGCGGTTTTCTTTTCCCCTCCGGGCACAACGGCGCCAAGCTCGATCAGGTTTACAGCTATTTCCCCCTGCTGGCGGAACGCCGCAACCAGCTTGGCGGCACGCTCTCGGGTGGTGAACAGCAAATGCTGGCCATTGGCCGCGCCTTGATGGGCGAACCGAAGCTGCTGATGCTCGATGAACCGTCCCTCGGGCTCGCGCCCCAGATCGTCGCGAAAATCTTCGAGATCATCCGCGAGATCAATCGCCGGGGCGTGCCCATCCTCCTCGTGGAACAGAACGCGCAACAGGCGCTTCGCATCGCCCATCGCGGCTACGTCATCGTCACCGGGCAAAACCAGCTCACCGGCACCGGCGCGGAACTCCTCGCCAGCGACGAGGTGCGACAGGCCTATTTGGGCGAGTGATCGGCAGTCAGTCCCTCCCGAAAACTCGGATGGATCGGCTGCCAGCCCGTCGCGCGCAGCTTCGCGTTCGAGACCCGCTTGTTGGTCACACCCCGTTTGCGCTCCGTGTTGACGGGTCCGTAGGGCGGCATCGGCTTTCGCAATAACTCGGCGCACCAGGCGTAGAAATCACGCTGTGTTACCGGCGTATCATCGACGGCATTGTAAATTTGCCCCGGTTCGCCCGTGGTGACAAGATGCTCCAGAGCGGCAACGAGATCGCGCTGATGAATCTGGTTCATCCAGCGCGACCCGTCGCCCTCGATGACCGCTTCACCTCGCCGGAATTTCTCGAACAGCACGCCGCGTCCCGGACCGTAAATCCCGGCGGAACGGACCACGATGGCGCCGGAACCGAGCGCCGCTTCTTCCGCTTCCCGTAAAATCCGGCCCGTTTCCGCGGCCGGTGTTGCCGGCAATTCTTCGGTCACCCATTCGCCATCGGTCTGGCCATAGACCGAGGTGGAGGAAACCATGAGCCGCCGGGCTCCGGGCTGGCGCGCGTTGATCTGACGGATGCCCTCGATATAAACTTCCCGGTACGATCCGGCGCCACCGCGTCCGGACGAAGCGGCATGAATCACCAGATCGAACTCGCCCGCCAGCGCATTCCAGAGAAGAGGATCGGCCACGCTTCCCGCCACAACGCGATGAAAGCGGCAAACGGAGAGCGCTTCGGCGCTCGCCGCGGAATGGACCCAGGCGCTGATCTCATGCCCCTGCTCCTGCAACCGCCGCGCCAGCGGCAGTCCAATGTAGCCGCAGCCGACGATCAGGGTTTTGGAGGACGACTTCAAGGCAATCAGCGGCTACTTGGCATTGAGCATGATAACAAGGTACTTGTCCTCGGGCTTGTCGCCCTCTGTAAAGCGGGCGATCAGCTTGTTGTCCGACCGTATCCACGTCCGCTTTCCGCTGGAAACCTTCGCCTCGTTCCAGGTCAATCCTTCACCCTCGTCGGCAAGGACCTCTTTGATGTCCTCTTCGGTAAAATCGGTTTTGTCTGGGATGCTTCCGTCGCGCACGAAAACCTCCATGCCCGAGTGGATGCCATCGAAATAGACGCAAATGGAATAGCCCTTGTGCTGAAACAATATCTGGTTGCCCGCTTCCTGGGGCGAACCGTAGCGGGCACGCAACTGCGTAATGTCCTCGCCGATGTTGGCTTGGGCGGCCACCGGCCACGCCGCCAGGACGGCGGTCAGCAAAAATTTTCGCGAAAAAGGAGACATGAAGACTCCTGCTTATAACAAATTCGAGCGGAAACTGGACAAAAAACGAAGCTGCGGGAGAATAAAAATGTGAACCCCGCCGAACGCGCCCGCTTCCTTTACGTCAAACCGCAAATCGATCCGACGGCCTACGTCGCTCCGCAGGCGGTCGTCATCGGGGACGTGCGGCTGGCGGCGCGCAGCAGCGTCTGGCCGACGGCGGTCCTGCGCGGCGACATTAATTTCATCGAAATCGGTGAGGGCTCGAACATCCAGGACGGCAGCATCGTCCACTTGGCCGACGACCTGCCCACGCAGGTCGGCAAGCTGGTCACGGTGGGTCATCGCGCCGTCCTGCACGCCTGCGTCGTTGAGGACGAATGCCTCATCGGCATGGGCGCAACGATTCTCGACGGCGCGGTCATCGGCAAGGGCAGTATCATCGGCGCCCATGCACTGGTGACCGGCGGAACGCGGATTCCTCCCGGCTCCATGGTGCTGGGCATGCCCGCCAAGGTCGTGCGCCCGTTGCGGCCCGAGGAAATCGCCGGCATTCGCGTCTGGGCGGACCATTACATCAATTTGGTGCCGATTTATAAGAAGATGTTTGAGAAAACTTCTTCAAGCGGTCATCGATCCTGATCTCACAAGGGAATCTTCAGTCCTTCCGCCTTGGCCAGTTTTTTCTGATTGGCGTCAAAAGTCAGAAATTCCCTTGCGCCAAAATGAAGCGCCGTCGCCACATTCAGGATGTCAAAGCTGCGGTAACCCTCCGGAGACGTGTGCTGATTGGAGACCCGTTCGGCGATCTGAATCACGTCATTCCAGTCTGCAGCCGTCAAAACGACCACCCCCGAAGCGATGTCTGACTGCATGTCAGCCAAAGCCCGTTGACCCGTTACATGATCGAATCCCAGCCGGGAATTTCTCCGATGCAGGAACTCCTGCAGACGAATCGATTGCCGAAACTCAAAAAGCAAAAGCGAACTAATGTGCAGCGCTTCCGACATCGCCTGGAAATGCGCGACGGCCTCCGGTGAATTGACCTGCCAGCGATAGAGTGCGACCAGAAAGGACGTATCGGGGTAAGCGATCATCCATCTTCGCCTTCAAGCTCGAAGTCCCGCATCGCCTTCACCTCAGCCGCAGTAAAGCAACGATCACCCCACACCTCCTTGAGTCGCGCCATAATATCGGGTTTAACCAATTTCTTGGGCGTATCGACGGCGGGCACCAGGCGGGCCACGACGCGACCGCGCTTCGTGATGTTCACGGACTCGCCGTTGTCGATCAAAGCCGAAACCCGCCGAAAATTGTTTCGTAAATCCGCCACCGTTGCCGTTTTTATGATAGATAGAATCTATCACAAAACCTTATTGCGTCAAGATCGACCAACCTTTTATCTCTAACTCAAATTTCATGACTTTCCAAGTCAACCAGTTCCTTTTCCAATAGTGCTTTCAATTCAAAGTAAATGGGTTTCTGAAACGTCTCAGGGGATGTTGTTGGAGAAGAATAATCTGCGATTACGGTCTCCTTGAAATATAGAAACTCAGGATGTGTCTCAGAGTAAAACTCTACGCCGTTTCTGAGTGCAGTGATTGCTGCCGGAGAAACGTTTTTGCGGTCAGGATGGTTAGGAAAATAAAATCCTTCTTTGTCATTCTGAAGTTTGTTTAACCACTCCAACATCCAATGCAATCCCGCCTTATAGTCGTCCCAGTGGCCCATAAATCTACCCTAACGAGTCAAAGTTTTTTGTAAAAATATTCCCGTATGACTCGCCGGGTTGGCCACAATCGCCTCCGGCGTGCCCTTGGCGACGACCTGCCCGCCGCCATCGCCCCCCTCCGGGCCAAGGTCGATGACGTAATCGGCGCACTTGATGACGTCGAGCTGGTGCTCGATGACCACCAGTGTGTTGCCCGCGTTGCGCAGCTTGAAAAGGACCTGGAGCAGTTGCTCGATGTCGGCGAAGTGGAGACCGCTGGTCGGTTCGTCGAGAATGTACATGGTGCGGCCCGTCGCCTTCTTTGCCAGTTCCGCGGCCAGCTTCACCCGCTGCGCTTCGCCGCCCGAAAGGGTCGTCGCCTGCTGGCCGAGGTGGAGATATCCAAGCCCGACCGCGGCCAGCGCCTCGAGCTTGTCGGACGCGGCGGGGACATTGCGAAAAAAATTGAGCCCGTCATCGACGGTCAGGGCGAGGACATCGGCGATATTGAGCCCCTTGTAGGTGATTTCGAGCGTCTCGCGGTTGAACCGGCGCCCGCCGCACGCCTCGCAGGTCACATAGACGGGCGGGAGAAAATTCATCTCGATCTTGCGCACACCGTCGCCCTCGCAATGCTCGCAGCGCCCGCCCTTCACGTTGAAACTGAACCGGCCCGGCCCGTAACCGCGCACCCGCGAGGAAGGCAGCTGGGCGAAGAGATCGCGGATGGTGTTGAACGCGCCGGTGTAGGTGAGCGGGTTGGAGCGGGGCGTGCGGCCGATCGGCGTCTGGTCGATGACGACGGCCTTGTCGATGAGGTCGATCCCGTCGATGCCGTCGTGCGCGCCCGGCGCTTCCTTCGAGTGATAAAAATAGCGGAACAGGGCGCGGCATAGGACGTCGTTGACCAGCGTGCTCTTGCCGGAGCCGCTGACGCCCGTGACGCAGGTGAGCAGCCCGACGGGAAATCCGACCGTGACGTTGCGCAGATTGTTCTCGCGCGCGTTGACCACCCGGACCCAGCCCGACTGCGGCTGGAGCCGGCTGCGCGGCACGCGGATCGTCTGCGCGCCGGTGAGAAATTGGCCGGTGAGCGATTTGGGATTGGCCAGCACCTCGGCGACCGTCCCTGCGGCGACGATCTGCCCGCCGCGCGCCCCGGCATGCGGGCCGAGATCGACGAGGTAATCGGCGGCGCGGATGGTGTCCTCGTCGTGCTCGACGACAATGACGGTGTTGCCGAGGTCGCGCAGTTCGCGCAGCGTTTCGAGCAGCCGCTCGTTGTCGCGCTGGTGGAGGCCGATGCTCGGCTCGTCGAGGATGTAGAGGACGCCGGTGAGCTTCGAGCCGATTTGCGTGGCCAGGCGGATGCGCTGGGCCTCGCCGCCCGAAAGCGTGCCGCTTTCCCGGTCGAGCGTGAGGTAGCCGAGCCCGACCCGGTTGAGGAAGCCGAGCCGCTGGAGGATTTCGCGGCGGACTTCCCCGCCGATTTTTTCCTCCTGCGAAGCAAGGGTCCATTTCTCGAGCCAGCGTTGCGCGGCGGTGATGGAAAGCCGCCCGAACTGCGCGACCTCGGCAACACCGTCATCGTCGTCGAGCACGACGAGGACACCATCCGCGCCGCGGATTACCTCGTCGATCTCGGCCCGCACGCCGGGGCGCGCGGCGGGCAGATCGTCGCCGCAGGGACGGTCGCCGAGGTGCTGGCCAATCCGAAATCACTTACCGGTCAATTTCTCAACGGTGCGCAGACGATTCGCATTCCAAAAACGCGCTTGCAACCGAATAACGGCTGGGTCCGGGTGATCAAC
>JAJSLI010000099.1 GCA_021272315.1 Methylacidiphilales bacterium
CTAGAACTCATTGCAAAAGTCTCCTGAGGCAAATCCAGGCACAGGCGAGATGGAGCAGGGCCTCGTACATGAAGGCGTAGCGCTCGAAGCGCTGGGTGATGCGGCGAAAACCGTTGAGCCAGGCAAAGAATCGTTCCACGACCCAGCGGTTGCCGGAAAGCTCCCGGTGAGTATGAGGACGGTACTTGAGTTTTCCTCCATAAGGAGCGCGCCGCAGGGGGATGCTGTGGCGAATGCCTCGGCGAACCAGAGCCAGACGAAAGGCCTTGCCGTCGTAGCCCCGATCTGCGGCCAAGCCGCCGGGACGACTGCGCGGTCGACCTCGTCGTCGGGGCACTTTGATTTGAGCCAAAGCCCGCGGCGCAGCCGTAATGTCGGCTACGTTGCCTTCGGCCAAATGACAGGCTAAGGGCAACCCGTTTCCTTCGACAACGACATGTCTCTTGGAGGCTTTCCCCGCCCGCGTGCGACCGACTTTGTCGCCCCTTTTTTGGCCTTCACGTAAGACCCGTCCACCGCACAGCGCTGCCAGTCAATCTGTCCGCCCACATCGAGGTCGCGCAAGAGGTGCCGCCAAAGCCGCAGCAGCGTGCCGTCCCGCGCCCACCGGTTCAAACGCCGCCAAGCCGTGGAGTCGTGCCCATACTCCTTGGGCAGATCGTTCCAGCGGCAGCCGGTAATCAAGACATAGAGGATCGCGTTGAGGCAGCGTCGGTCATCGGCCCTCGGCCTTCCCATCACGCCCTGACGGCTCATCTTGTCGGCAACTCTCTTCCATTGCTCATCGGTGACGGCGATTTCCATGCCACCAACTTCTAACAAATCGGTGAATTTACCTCAATGACTTTTGCAATAGATTCTAGCACCTGAGATTGAGTCATAACGCGCCATCCATTCTCGCGAAAGGCGGTCCGTCAGTTGATTCATTGGCTCAGCATCGTCGCGATGTAAACCGATCCAGAAGCGAGCAGGACGTCCCACCTTCGCGACGAACGAGACCATGTTGCCGCTGAAAAATACGACATTATCAATCTCGTGAAAGTGGTCCTTAATAGTCAAGTAAATGAGATGTATCATGACAGGCATTTCAAAAATAAGATTGCCATCATTCGCCAATAAAAGGAGTCCACGATAGTCCGACAAGTTTAGGGCCGATTTTGTGGCTCGAATTTGTGCATTTGCTTTCTGAATACATCGCTTGATGGGTTCTCCCATTACTCGGCACATTTCATTTTGGCATAGCGGAGGTAGCGTCCGAGAATTTATGGCTGGAGGAACGGGGCCGCTGACGAGCCCACCTTCTCGCCACTTTACCCACAAGTTACCCAATCTTTGCTTTGTGGCTGGATCATTGCTTTTATCCTCTTCGAGACACTTCAACTCGGCCACAACCTTGTCGTGATGAAAAACGTAGTCTGCATTCACGAACCCTGGAGATTGTCCTACGATATCACTTACTAATTGCCCATTGCATTTCTTTGCGACGGCGTTGAAGGCCTCTTCAATTTCGACTTGCTGGTACATTTGTCGGGCTCCACGCACCTACGCTTCCTGTTTTCCTTTAGCATACCGCTCCAGCCAAGGCTTTCTTGGCGAGCCGTGCCGGGCTACCAATGCAAGAAGGGCTCGACCGCAAGTCGTGCTGTCTTTGAGATCGGCGATTACGACATCCACTGGCAACCCCCACCAATCTGCGACCCCTTGAGCGTGCTCATAATCGAGCACGGTGAATAAAAGATCCTGTTCCGTATACGACCATAGTCCCGCGCGATACCCTCGGAGCGCCTGATTCTCGGCCTCTTCAAGCGGATAGAGGCTTTCGTCGGATGTTTTCGGGACCATATGTTTTTTCAGATGACAATCCTTGCACAGCGCTACGAGCGAGTCATCAGGATATTCCCAAGGTTTCCGGCCTGATTCGTAGAACGTGTGATGCACATGCAGGGTTTTTTCTCCAGACCCGCACGATTCACATTTGAAGTCGCTGCGATTCAGGATCGCAAGTCGTTTTCGCTGCCAATGTGGACTAAGAAGGAGCTCTTGGTACGAAGCCATCGAAAATGTCCCTTGTTCTGTTTATCCCTTAAGTTTAGGCGCTTGAGTGGCAAGAGAAAGCATCACTACTCTTGCGTTCAGTGCTGAAGCTCATGAACCTTACCCTGAACGCCAAGCACAAACAGCCTGGAAAAACCTCGGGAGTCAAAAACATGGCTCCACAATGCCTCCGGCATTTCCATGGTGGTGGAAAGCTCATCCCCCTCAGCGGCCATGAGCAACCATACCTCGTCGCAACGAGCGAGATATCCAGGTAATCGTTTTGCTTTTTCGTCAACTACGTTTTGAAGATGGTTTGCGTCAATTGAAAGAATCCAGGCACTCCGCGGTGCAAAAAAAGAAACTCCTACTTGGTTTGGAAACCGAATCATCCTTACTGAATCGACTTCTGCGGCAAGTCCTTCCTCCCCCGTATTGTCGATCTCGCTTCGACCGGGATTCGACGGTAGGTACCTTTCTATCGCATTAACAATCTCAATGACCATGGGCTTAATCCTGGCTTTACCGATCCGACCTCGACCGATATGCAGCTTAACTTCGATTGGAGGCAATCCCCTTCGCTCGTACTCAAGACGCACGGTCTCGGCGATATCATCGATGAGATTTTCACGTGCTTGTAGCGTCCCTTTTCTAGTACCAGGTTCAGCAAAGAGACGAGTGTGTTCAAGGCCAACAGTCCTCGTGTTATTTCTGAACAGAAAATCCGGCGCTGGCTCTACTCCTCGCTCGACCTTGCACTTCAAATCGAGAAAGGTCATCAAGGCATCGACGTGCCTTGTCTCGATGGTTTCTTTGGATACTTGGCGCACTTGACAACGTTGATCCAAAGCAACCGCCAAAACAATGCAACTCTTGCCGATGGACTAATCCGATGTCTTCGCATCTCCTTTTCGGCCTTCATTCTTTTTCCGCCAATGACGGATACCTCCCGCTTCCACCCAGCGGTGGATTGAAAAACAACTTAGAGGTGGCCGTGCAGAGATTCTCGACGCTGCCACCCCAGGCATTGATGCCGAGGCCCTCCGGCACCCGGTCGTAAATATGGTAAGGCTCCAGTTCACGCGTAGTCAGCAGGATCACCCGAGGTTGAATACCTTTGAGCAAATCAATTTCCTCCGGGGTGAAAGAGGAGAGTTTCGAGGCAACCAGAAAAACCTCGAAATACTTGTCGGGCAGAGCGGCCGCCACTGTCTGAAAATTCTCAATATCCTCTGCGTTAATCGGACCGGCGCTCTTGCATTCGCCCAGAAGCACGGCCGTCCTTTCGGGATAGATTCGTGGTACAAACAACACAAAATCGATCTCGAAGTCACGCGCGTCCTTTTTGTCCTTGGCTCGAAAATTCAGGGACATCGAGTAGAGATGATTGCCCCGAATGGCGCCCATATTTGTTTCCAACTGCTGCAAGGTCAGGACCACCGGGATCGCTCCCATCACGTTGCGTTCAACCCCCAGGATTCCGGACCGGCGATACTGCCAGTCACAATCGACGAGCTGGCGCGTCGCGTCGTGAACATGCCCACAGAGGTCGCAGGTGAATTGCTGTCTCAGATTATTGATCGATACCCAACTGAATAAATTGCACGTCGGGCAATTCACTCGGACACCTTGGCGAAATAATCCCTTTTCAATCAAAAATGAAAAAATGGCGGACGGTTTTAATTTCTGGTCGAAAGGCCGAGGTTCGATAAAGAGTCCCTCGTAGTCTTTAAAGCTGGCCCCTGGATTCGACGGGTCGCGTTGGCAAATGATCTGCAACGCCCCTCTTTTATTGAACGAATCGGTCGGACCGTAGGTATCGATCAGCCTTCTGACACCGGAAATTTTCAAGACTCTTGCTCCCTGAAGCCCTCCCAAGTGGGAGACGAGTTGACGCGCAATCAGCCCCCCGGAACTTAGCTCCGTCTCGAATCCCGCTTTCTCAAAAATCTTCTTCGTCAACGAAGCAACCGGAAGCGCTGACAACGAGGAATCGGTGTCGGTCGGATGAATGGCGATACCGATGCTTTCCGGCTCCAAGCGAGCCCTCGAGGGGTCGAAATGCATCTCCCGCGCACAAAAGTCGTTCAACTCGGGAAGATAGGGGGGATTGAAGGTGTGCCGGTCGTTCCCAAATAGCCCTCCGAAAAACGACACCGATGCCACCAAGTGTTGCGTATGAAACCAGATATCGTCGGAGAACGGCTTTTCGCTTAAGGGAAACGTGACCCTGGGCGGTCCCTTCTCCTGATCCACAATCCCGAGAACTGACGTGCTTCCCAGGTACATCATGGGGGCATTCGCTCGCGGATTGCTCCACAGGTCTTTCCAGGCCGGCATAAAGCGCATGTCGGGTCCGGAAAAGATCGCTTGCGCTTGCTCGTTCAGGTTCTCGGGGAATCGGACCGCCACATAGCGGTCAAATTCGTCGCGAACGGCGACTGTTTCACGAGTTCTCTTCTCCCATTCTGGAAGAATCACGGCGAAACGGTCGAGTTGACCGTGGTCGACAAACAACATACCAATATCAGCCGCCCGCAGATTCCAAAACGTGATCAAATCATCCAACTGGCGGGCACTGCCGACGAAAAAGCCTGGCGCGCCAGATAAGGACGATAGTCGGTAATGTCTTTCCAATCCGTGGCGAGACAACCAGGCGATGCTCGGCTTCGCAACCGCATCCGCAGGAATCGGCAGGCGCGGATCAAGAACGTGTTCAGATGCCGATGCTGCTTGAATCAGCATTTTACGATAATCGATCCCAACCTCGGCGGGGTCCGGGTAGGCGCCATATTGAACCAGAAACATGTCCGCCAACGGATCGTCGGGACTCCATGAATAGAGCCTTACGCCTTCCTTTTTGAGGGCTTCCCATTCTGGTTTGTGGATCGAATGGGCCATTGCATTGACCACATCAAGAATTTGAGCATGGCCTTCTTCCCCCGGTCCGCGACTGATAATGCCATGGGCCAGGAAGGGCTTGAGCAAATGCGGGAACTGTTTCGCAAATTCCTTAGACTCGTTGTCGTCTCGGATGGGATGGATGAAATCGACCCGAAATGCGTCCACCAAGGCGCTCGCCTGTTCAACCTCGTCAATGACCAGGACTGGATTAAATCGTCCGCCCCAAAGGGAATAAGAAAGCCTGACCGCCTGTCGGAAGGCTTCAAAATCCCCTTTGCGTATCGCCCACCCGATCCTGAATGGACGATAGGTGACGTCCAATCGCAGGGTGTTCATCACTGAAGATTACCTCGAAGTTGAATTTCGACACGAACCAAAAGGCTGTAAGCAAATCATTGAGGCATTTGTTTCGTTATGCCAAGATTCCGGGAGGAACTAAACCAATGTTCCCGCATCTCCTTTTCGGCCTTCATTCTTTTTCCGCCAATGACGGATAAGTGTTGCAGAGGCGCGATCCAGCCATTTGCTGTCCGTTCGCACTTTCTCCAGATCAGGTCCGGCAAAATAGCGTGTGGCGTTTTGCGGAGGCGAACCGAGGGGTTTGAGCAGCTTATGGGCAACCAACACGGGGATGTCGTGCGGAGAAAATCCGAGATGCCAAGCCGCCTCCTCTGTCGTCAAACGACCGGGGAGGCGGGGAAAGCTCATGAAGGCGAGACGATCTTGATTCATGGTGCTTTCCTCAGATTAGCGAGTCGCTGATTTCTCGCGGCGAGGTTGCATCCCAGGGCGCGCCTTCCATACCGCCTTGGGTTCCGAAGCGCTGGAGCACAATTCCAGCAATTGTCCGGCGGCTTTCGGTGGGAGAAGCTTATTCACTTGGCCGCGAAACGTCCTTCGTTCTGTGGGACGAAACAGCGTGACCTTGCGAAAGAGCGAATCGAAATGATTACCGGCCAGCGACCGAACAGTCAGGAAGTCCGATTCGCTCGGATCGAAGTCCGTTTTAATCTTGGCCTCGGGGAAAACGATGCGGCATTCGCAGCCATGGCCCAGGGCGATCCATTGCGTTCCGTCACTGTCCTTTTCCAGTAACGGCAGATGCTCGGTGGGCCGGGCGGCGGCCTCGTCTTTCAGCCGTTCTTTGATCTTCTTAAACTCATCGTTGAGGACGGTGAGTTGCTGGTGAATGGCGAAGCCGCGCTCAACCAATTGAGGAATTTGATTTTGACGGTTGGATGTTTTGGTTTTCATGGGCCAAGTCCAACACGGGTCCATTTTTGGAAATTTCGCTGCGCCGATAAACGTCGACAGATGCCGACCATTGCCGATATTCATCGATGAACGTCGAGCGAATTATTTTGACAGGTCCCAGAAATCCGAGGGTTTCTGGACGATTCTGGATTATCCTATGGCCTTTAATTCGTATCGTGCGGCCATGGCCGCAAGGGCTTGGTGCAGACGACGCTCAAACTCACTGCCAGACATAGGGCGCGCGCGATACCGATCCAACTGCCGAATAAGCTCAGAGTAAGTTGCCATAAGAATGTGTGTTCCTTATCAAAAAATCGTGAGAGGAAGCTCGGTCACATCGGATTGTCAGGGCTCATGTTGAGACGGAGACCCCCAAGAGTTCGTAACGAGGTATGGTGCCGGAGGGCATCTCGGTCTTCCGCGAAGCCACCCAAAGCCGGATCGACTCCTCGGCCCGGCTTTCAGGATCTTCCACCAGGATTGGCCCACTTACGATTGGATCACCGTTAGCGAGGAGACGATCTGGATCAAAAGTGGTTTCATCTACCGTGGAGTTTGCATTCAATTCCACTCGCACGACACTTGATGACGATCCTTGATCCGCCCGATCCCAGGTCACGCGGTAGCGAACTTCCAAGTGCCCAGGAGTAACTCCAGATGATGGCAGCTTGGCCGTATCGCCGTTGAAAGGTGCATTTTGCAAGTAGGCCAACAGGGCATCAATCAAGGGATGCCCGATTCCAAGGAGTTCACAGTTCTTGGTGCGAGTGGCCAGTTCCCGGTCGAAAGTGACTTGGTTATAGCGAGGTGTCACTTGAGGATAGCCTTTCAGGCAATCAGGCGTCTGAATTTGCCAAAACTCACCCATGGGGAGTACGCCTCCACCCAAACGGATGACGGCCTCACGGCACCAAACACCAAGTTGTTTTAGATGAAAGCGCCCTGAAATTCGACGGTAATGCTCCATGTTGAAATGAGTCAGATCCTGCGACAGTTCCAAGAGCGCGTTTCGCGCATCCTGCGCCTGGCGCATCATTTCTTCTAACTGACTGGCTGTGCGTTGATAATCCCTGTCAACCAAGGCCTGCTTAAACAGCTGCTGATAATTCGGGTTAGAGCCGAGGAAACCGAGGATATCCAAACGGAAGTCTTCCAGCGGCTCTCCGGTTTTGGGATCGGTTTTCCCGATGGCCTGCGCCACTGTCAGCAGCTTATTCTGCAAGAGGCTATAAATACGCTCTTCCACCGTGTCTTCAGCGACTAGATTGTAAACTTGGGAAACGTCTTTTTGCCCGTAGCGGTGGATGCGACCGATCCTTTGCTCGACCGCCATTGGATTCCAAGGCAAGTCATAATTGAAAAGAACCCGGGCACACTGAAGATTGATGCCTTCACCTCCAGCCGAGGTTGAGATCAGGAATTTAGCGCCGTTAGCTTCCCAAAAGCGCTCAGCCGCTTCGATCTTATCATCCAGCGGCCCCCCCTTGATGGTTGCAACTTTTTCGGGGCCGAAGATAAGGGAGAGCTCGATTCGCAGAAACTCCAACGTCTCCCGGTACTGCGTAAAAATGATAAAGCGCTCATCTGGATTCAATGAACGAAAATGACCGATGACGTGCAACATGCGGTCAAACTTCCGGTCGGTTCCCTCCGGCACCAGCCCGACCAATTCCCGAACACGGGCGGCTTCATCCGGAATTTCGCCATCAGCAAAGACGCCAGCGTCGCCCTCTTCGTCTGAATCCAAGGACCAATCGGTCGTTTCTTCCAATTCCGTCTGGATTTTCTTCACCACCCGCTGCTTGATCTGAGCAATGTAGGCGTCAGCTTCGGCCTCCAACTGAGCCGGTGATTGCCGCTCCTTGGGATTTACCGAAATAATTTCCTGGGCCAGCAACCGCATTTCATCGGTCAAACGAACGATTCGTGTAGGCAACCCTGGCCCAAAGTCGGTCCGCCTTTGTTTCTCCAAGGCAATCTGTTCTCGCACCAGCAGAACGAGCAAGCGGCGCCGCAATGCCTGCCGAATGGCGCGCGGACTGGAAGACATCATTTTTTGGAAGGCTACCATGACAAACCCAATGGCCCGTTGCGCGCTGGTGGTCTTGCCGGTTTTAAAAGCACCAGCCGCTTCATAACCGGTTTTCAAATAGTCGGTCAGTTGTTCGTAAAATCGCTGTTCTCGAAGAGCTGGCTCAAACTTTTCTGTATGGACCTGACGGCGCACAAAAAGGGGCTTGCCTTCGGCATCGACCACTTCCCTCTTGGTCCGGCGAATCATCACCCGGTTCAAGAGGCTGCGGTGGGTTAAAAGGGATTCGGGCGAGTCAAATAAATGGTCGTCCAGCAAGTTGATCAGCGACCAGAACTGAAAATTATCCCCCTGGTGTGGCGTGGCGGAGAGAAAAAGTAGGTCGCGGGTATGGCCCCGCAGCCCTTCCAACAGCCGATAATTCAAGGTGGTCTGCTGTTTCTTTCCGTAGCGGATACGGCTGACGTGATGAGCCTCATCCACGATGATCATGTCGAAGCGCGGAGCATTCAGGACACGTTCCATCCGCGAAGGCCGTTTCAGGGTGTCGATGGACGCAATAACCCGGTTGTGATTTTCCCAACTCGAAGAAGCGTAATCTTGGAAATCGGTTCCCAGGATCTCGAATTCCATGCGGAAGCATCCGCTTAATTCATTCTGCCAGTTCTTCACCAAACCCGCCGGCGTCAGGATCAAAACCCGGGAAGCCTCATGTCGGGCAATCAATTCCCGGATTATCATTCCCGTTTCCACTGTCTTTCCCAATCCGACTTCGTCGGCGATGAGCACCCGACGCCGAGTCATGCGCACGAGTTCGTGGGTCAGGAGAATTTGATGAGGCAGGAGTTGTGTGCGGGAATTGGTCAATTCGCCCCCGGTGTTGCCCAAGGCAAACTGCCAGGCCAACTGGCGAAGCAAAAAATCCTTGGGATCATCAAAGCGACCTTCCTTGAGCTTTTCCCAAGGGGATGCAGCTCGCTCCAAACGACTGACTGGCAGGCTTTCCAGACGCCGCCCCGCGCGGGTTTCGAAAACCACATCAGCCACGTCTTCGCCCGGAGTTTCACATACCCGAAGAACTTCCCCGACGCCCAGCTCATAGCGCCCCGGAATGCGGACGCGGTCGCTGGCTGAAACTTTTTTGCCATACAGGGCAGGGGAGTTCATGACAGATTATCTCCAAAAAGGTACGTAGTGTGTCCGCCGACATTGCCGAGAGTGGGATTTGCCCCGAAAAGTCGCCAAAGCGGAATACGCTTGCCCGTGTAGCGGGCGTAAAGTTGATTTCCGCCACCTAAGTCCAAATGGCAGGAAACCGGGACATGGATCACGCCCATGTTACTGACCTCCTGAGCTACTGCCCGAAGACGACGATGAAAATCAGCCAAAACTGGCCAATCAAGATTTTCAGCCTGACCTTCCATGCATCCCAGATGGACCATGAGTTCATCAAGGCGAATCAAGGCCAATCCTGGAGAGCGCCGGTCAAAGGGAAAAGGATCCTGCTCAAATTCCCGGATCAGATCGAAAAGACCCATGCGTACAGGATTGAGGGGAATCTTGCCCGGCACGTTACCGGACCAGTCACAGACTTCTTCAGGAAAAACCAAGTAACCAGCCATGATTCAACCCTCCCCTCTCGTCATTTGCTGTGCAAGCATATCGCTGTAGAACGGTAGCAGCTTGCCACAGGCTTTGCCCCAACGGTTCGGATCACGCTGTTGCAAGAATTCCAGGGCGGCTTGGACGGCTTCCTTTCGGCCTCGGAAACGGTCCACCAGTAAATCGAGTCGTTCGCCGGCTTCAGCTTCCGCCAGGAGCAGATGCAGGACATCGACCAGTGGCGCTTCCAATGCTAGCGAAACGGGCAAGTCCAAGGGCAGTTCCGCCGTTTTCGCATTGGTTTCAGCCAGAACTTCACGCAGCTTGTCGAGCCGCTCAGAAGGAGAAAGAACCTCATAGGTTCGTCCGCCTTTGACTCGACCTTTGCGGAGAAGCGGTGGTTTGTGTCCGGTTAAGTCTCCCACCTCGAATATACCTCGAGTCATCTTGCTGATGCTGTCAACTGAGACTTCCCTCTTATCGCACAAGGCGAGCAACCAAACCTGGCTAAGAGCATCGGTTCCTTCCAATTGGCCTGGGAGCGGATTTTCTTTACTAACCACTTGTTCCACCATGAGGCGGATGTCTTGCAGCGCTGATCGCAGGGGATAGGGAGCACCGTTCCAATCAAGCACGGTCCCAAAGTGGCGGGAATAAACGTCCAGACACTTTCCAATCAAAACCATGCGAACATCGGGAGCAGGGAGGGGATCTCGGCCATAACGCCCGGCCTCGATTCGGACGACTTCCTCACGGGCACGGCTTCGAACTTCTTGACGTAAACCAGCCCAACTTCGTGGTTTCGCCACGTCTTCAGGCCGACGTTTGCGGCAAACGTGAATGAGGTCGTAAGCAATGGCTTCGTTATCCTGTAAGTGGAGAGAAACTTCGCGCTCGCTGTGCACAGGATAGATGGCCTCGATCAACATTCCTGCATTACAAATGGAATTCAGTACACTTTCCCATGAACTGCCTTCCGCATGGTGAAAGGTGAAAATTACCAAACCATCCTCAGCGATTTTTTCAGATGCTTTGGTAAAAACTTCGGTCAATCCACTTTCAAAATCCTGCATGGATAAACCGCGTGAGCGATTTTCGACTATCTCATTGATCTTGGAGCAGTATTCCGGCGCAAACTTCTGGTCTTCGTTCTTGAAAATTAACCGTAGCCACACATAGAAAAAGTCGGCCAACTCTGCGTAATTCACGTTGTCGGCATAGGGAGGATCGGTGATGACTACATCCGCTTTGCCCACTTGGCGAATCTCTTCCCGGGAATCGCCTGCGAAAATCAGATGTTCTTTATCTGGCTGGATGGGATCGAGTCCTTCGCGCTTACAGTGCTTGCCGTCCTCGTCAAAATCCCCATCATACGGGGTTTCTGCGTATGCTAAACCAAGGCGGAGTGCACCAATGCGGCTAATATAAGTATTATTGCCGGAAACAGTTCCCCAGACGTTTTGCTCGCAAAATGTCATCTTCGGCTGAAAATCGTGCCTAGCGAAGACCCCGGCGGGAGCAGTTCCTCCAGGGGTTTTTCTGCTGGGAATGTTCCGAGTAAAGACGTTATTCGCCTCCAACGTATTTGAGAACGCACAAAGAAAAAGATCCCGTAATTTCTGATTCCCTACTTTAGAAATACATTCCAGCAATGTGCTCAAGGCTAGCAACTGGCGAGGATTAAACATTTGGTGCCAGTAGCGATAGTGGTGGGCTATCAAACCCGATTTAGTTTTTTCCCCTTCGGGTACTTCACTCTTTGGGTGAGGCAAGCTCACTCGATGCTTTTCCCAAAGAGCTTCTGCCTTTTGAAAGTTCGCTTCATCCACTGGTGCAAATCGGGTGTAGTACTTGCCCTTCTGCTTCCAGACCAAGTTGTGTGTTGGAGGCACATAGAGCCCCGAATAATTCACGTCGGTGGTTGCCCCTTCAGCATTTTCGTCATCAGTGGTCTCGCCGTCACCGTCAGTGCTTAGAAAATGCGTCTGACCTTCCTCCCTTTTGACAGGATCATTCGTCGGGTCGCAGCCAGGGGAATAGACCTGCATGGCATAGGCGTCCATGGGCAAAAGGCGGTCTTCTGGAAGACCGCGAATCGATTCGATAATCTTATCTGTCCTTCCACAATGGGGGCACAGAAACTCCCCTTTACCAGTGACATTTCCCTTTGCTGGGTCGAAGGAATGACCTGCCGGACTTTTGATCAAAGTTCCTGTCGCAGGCAATTCACCTCGCCATTGGAAAACTTCTTCGGTCTTGGGACAGAGGAGTACGGTCAGAGGGACTTTCTTCCGCTTCTTCTTCGTCTTGGGCAAAACAGGCTTAACTATTTCCTGGCAATGCGGACAACAGACGTGGCTTTTTTCGAGAACGCCCAGCTTGACCACACCCTGTCCCTCCGTACCTGATCCCTGGCAGACATAGAGTCCACCCTCGGGATGAGCATAGGTCCAACGGGTGTTGGTGCGGCCAGCTCCGGCAGAATAAGCCGCGCTGTGTAGCATGAGTCTGGGGTCTCCCACTAAAGCCGCTGGTTCAATCTCCCAGTCAAACGTCTTTTTGCATTTTGAGCAGGTGCAATCGGCATGGTAGAAAATGCTCGGGCTTTTGGCTGCCACTACATAGTCCGAAAACAGTGGGATCAACTTGCGGCAACTGGCGCTCGTGCAAATAGCCGATTTTACCCAGAACGTATAAATGATATCTGAATCCGGTAGGCTCGGAGAGCCTTCCATTGCCCACGGTGCCGCACTTCTGTAAAGGCTAAGCAACGTCTCACGCAGTGATTTTCCCGACCAGGGCACGATGCTTGTGGTGAGACGTTCAAATGCGGACTCAAATTTAGCCAGGTCGACAGGTTCCACCTGCGTTTTGACGATGAACCAGGAAACGGGGTTGAGATCAATTCCGATGGGCTTACAGCCGAGGCGTAACGCTTCAACCACGGTGGTTCCGCCACCCATAAATGGATCGAGAACAACCTTACCGTTGGTATCGGCATCCTGAGAGTGGTCTTTGTAGAACTCCTCCATGATGTTGGTTCCAGTCGGTTTGAGAGCGCCCAAGAGGATGGCGCGGAAAACGCAGGATGCTCGCCTGGCAAACCATTTGTGCATTTGGTAGATCGGCTTGAACGAACTTCGCTCCGGTATGGAGAGGCGGTTGATCTCCGTGATTGGAAAATCCTCTTCGATGGCTCGTTTCACAAAACTCCCATTTCCAAGGTTTGCTGGGCCTTCAGTTTCTCGCTACGGGCATCGTTTCTAGCCATGGTCAAAGCGCGTCTTGCATCCCGAGCTTGATCGAAGAAATCCGGGTTCTTGGTAAAATTCTCAACTATCCAATCCACAAAAGCTTCGCTGTATTGAGTCAATGCTCCGCGCAAAGTTCCCTTGAAATAGAAGGTAGGCTTCGAATCGATGTTATGCACTCGCCGAATGTCCTGTACGTGTGCCTGATTAATTCTCATGGCACCTTGTAACCGTTCGTTGACGCGTCGTATAACGTCACACTGTCGCAGAGGATGGGTCACATCCGGGTGGATCAATTTATGAGCTATCCCCGAGTTGTCGTTCACCAACCGGACTCCCTGCACCACGTTGGGATCTTCGTCAGTCGGCCTGACCACCTGAACAGTCGATCCCGGCTTAGCTTCAACCACCTTGCGAATGTTGCCCAACCATTCCTCCCTGACGACCTGGAGCCTCCGCTCAATACTGGCGCTTATGTCATGAGCCGATCCTGGCTCGCTCTTGGCTCCGTGACGGAAAAAGAACTGTCCTGCCCGGAACGCAAACTTGGTGTGCTCATTTACTGTGTATTGCCCGTCTTTGACGAAGGGCACTGGTGACTCAAGCCCGTCGATTTTCAACGCGGCAACCCTCTTTTCGTCACGCTTGCTGTCCAACCAAGTGACGCCTGGCAAATCGAAAGAGGTCCACTTTCGGACTTTGGCGGTAATGTTTGCAGTATCGAAAGTCAGGAGTCGTTCAGCTTCGAAAGAGGAGGGGGAGCCATCATCATGAAGACCAAAGATAATCAAGCCTCCTCCCGAATTAGCCATGGCAACCATATCTTTGATGATCTCAAGCCATTCCCCCTCATTTTCAACATCGAAATGGCCTTTAAAGTCCACTTGCCCGCTTTCAGCAGTGGACTGCATCAAATCTTCAGTTGCCAGGGAATCGCTCATCGGATCAAGTCCTCCGGTTTGTAAACGATCAGGCCCTGAATGTGATCAAAGTGGGTGTCAGCCGTCGCAATCTCGGTAATTCCCAGACGCCGGGCCGTCGCAAGATTAAGCGCATCGTTGGTAAGTAGGCCGTGTTGCTTTTGCAGTTCCAGCGCGACAAGAAAATCCTCCGGTCGGACTGTCTCAATCTGAAAGCCGCCACCGAGAAGATTCCGCACATCGGTTGCGTAGGTGGACAGTCGTCGAACAACCTCGGGCTGGCGACTCATCGCCTTGGCAGGATTGGAGGCAGCGAGGCCGAGCATCTGGCATTCAACCATCATTTGCCGATGGCCAAACTCCGCTAGGATGATCGTCGTGATTATTCCAGAAATTGTCCCGGAATCGCAGCGCGCAAGCAGATTGCGGCATTGCAGGGATTTACCCCGGCGCGCGTAGAGCAGGATGTTGGCGTCCACCAGCACGGTGGCGTTGTTGAGGATGTCGTCCAGTTTCATTGCTCGTAGTAATCAGCGTTCAGAATCTCCTGAAAGCCTTCGTCACTGATATTCATGGGGGGGGACTCCAGAAACCGAGCCAGACCAGATTTGTTGGAGCGAGGTTGAGTCTGGCGGTGAAGATAGTCCGCAACGGCGGCTTGAATGACATCTCCAATCCCGCGCTTTTCGCGAGCCGCGATAACCTTAAGGTCTTTGTAAACCTCCTCTTCAAGTTGGGTTCCAATTTTGATTTTCATGTGTCTAGCTCCTTGCGAGTTCAATCCAGGGAACGAGGACTTCCATCAGGGAAAAGCCCCCGTGTTGATAAAGCTTACGCGAAGATGGTCCCTGCGCTTTTCCCCGCAGACGGCCGCGCAACAGTGCAATCCGACTCTGAGGTAAAAGCTGAAGATCGGGATGACCTTCGGGAAAGGTTTCCTGGGAGGGAAACACCTTCGATCTGCCTTGATCCAGCAACCGAGGCGCAGTGGATGACCGGTTGGATTCGAATGACGCCCCAAAGAAAATGTAGCCGTGATCGGCGGTAACGACGATGGGGACCTCGCGTGGAAGAGCTTGAACGGCGCATTTCCAAAGCACGGGGATATGATCCCGATGAAAGGTGGAGAAAAGCTGCTCATTGCGGGCTTCGTCATTAAAGAAGAGGCGGTCGGGATACGAGGACCAAACCAGCAGACTCTTCCCCGAAGGAAAGACCTCGCGCGAGTTGGGTTGATCCAGGTAAAAGGCTTCGATGTTTTTCTCGGCCAATTCCCGGCGGGTACGTAATTGAGATGGAGCCACACGAGTTCCCAGCACACGTTGTTCTACAAAATCCATCGTCTCGGTGGGAAGCGAAGTACCAATGATCTGCGCTGATTTGACTTTGAAACCGGTTGCCTCGGCCATTTTCAAAAGAAGAGGCATTTCCCGAAGGGAAAGGCCGTCAAAGACGACCGCAGCATGGGGGTTTTCCGGTGGCAGGGGTTGATCCAGGCCAAGCCATGATTTCAACGCGGGCGAGGCCTTGGAAAAAGCCTGAAGCTCGTCCCAAACGGATAAGGAACCAGTCGCAATAAGCTCTTCAACTTCCGTGACGACCTCTTCTCCCTCGCGGAGGTAGGTTTCGGGCTCCATGGACTCATAGCGCGAGCGGCTCCAGACCTCTTGTTCCAGCCACGTAAGTATCGAAGGAAGCCGGGAACCAGGAAGCAGTAACGACTGTGGGCTAAAAACAGGTTTAGACATGAGCTGCCTCCTCCCGCAGTTGGAGCTGAATGGTTACCCGGCACGCACCTGGAGTAAAATCAGGTAAGCGTTCCATTAATTGCTCGACCTGTGCTTTGGTGTAGGAACCAGGCAAGTCGAGCACGAACTCGCCAGAAAAGCTTCCTTCTCCAGACAAGGTGCCACGAAGAAATGAAGGCAGGGAACCAAGGTCCAGATGGCGCAGGTCGTAAGTCAGTCCAATACGGACGTGGACAATCTTCTTATTTTCATGAGCATCGAGGCGTCTCGCCACCTCCTGTCGGACCTCCTGGCGACTTTTAAGAAAGCCCGTAGAGTCCGTTTCCAGCGTGGCAGGCATGGCCCCCGGAGCAGGCAGAGGCTGGTAATTACCGGGGAGGTTCGGCGAGGGAGCTCCTCGATCAGGAAAAAGATTCGGCTGGTTTGGTGACGATTGCATTCTCTGAGCCGCAGGGCCGCCGGTAATACTCTGGAATGGCTGGCTCATAACGGCGTCCAGCAATTGATCGTTCGTGTACGAAGGAAGCTCACCACAAAAATTACGACTGGGGTGTTCCAATCCGAGATGGGTACCTTGCTCAACGAGGGTTGCGACTGCATCCAAAAAAACCGTTCGCTTGGTTAAAACCGGATAACCGGGAGTATTGCGGTAATCCGCCTCCACCTGACCAACCTTACGACCGATGAAGACTGCCAGGTTATCTAATAGATGTTCCTGAACAAAGGCGGGCGGGTAGAAATTTCTACCGATGTGTTCGATCATCTGTTCCCGCGTGGCCGTTGAGGGAACGCTTTCGCGCTGGAATTCACAGTCCTTTTCAGAGGGACCGTAGCGCAGGATTTGAATGTAGCAGAAATTGGTTTTTTTCAGATAATCCAAGGCGAAGCGCTTGTCTTCAGCGCCGATCTTTTGAAACTCCGCGTTTTTGGTCGCGTCTCCAGCCGAACGCGAAAGATGTTCCGCCGCCACCCAACGCTTCGCATAGGCCAAAAGGGAATCGTTAACACGGAGATCCACCTTCTCATCGCGAGGCTCAAGCAAAAGAACCATGTTTCGGTTTTTCAGGCCAAAATATAGGCGTCTTACCTCTTCATTCGTCAGGTGGCGGGGAGCAGCCACCAATTGAATATCGGCATTCGCTTTGCTTTCCAGTTGGCGCTGCGTCTGATCTGGATCACTGAAAACCACCAGATCAGGGTCGCGGAAAATATCGTTAGCCCACCAGGAAACGACCCGATCCCAAGCATCTTCATCTGACACGGTCAAGGATCGGAGATTAACTTTGGAGTTGGCATTTTCTTTGGTGTCAAAAAACAACTCTCCTGAACGGTCATGGAAGTATGAACCAAACTTTTTGAATTGGGTCAGGGAAAGACCCATGGCGTTGTAATCCGAATCAGGTCGAATGATCTGCCGGGCCAGTTCATCTTCCGTGAGCCCTTGGTCTTTGGCCGTGGGAGCAAGACTGGCGAGAAGCACGGCAGAAGCGATCTGATCGGCAAATGGATGGCGCTTGAGTTCGCGCAGGTTGGCTTCCGCACAGCCGAGAAGATTCTGAGCAGGGTCAAGGTCGGACAGCCAGCTCTTCATTTCGGCATCCAATAGGCTTGCATCGGAGAGAGTGATCACATGCGCTGATTCGAAACGTAACCGAACCAAGGCTGCTAAAAAGCCCAAGGCTCCACGAGTGCCCTGAAAGCCCCCTCGCAAGGCGCGAATGCGCTCCAGAACGACCTCAAGAACTTCCGGCACGAAGGGGTAGCTCAACCGAAAATGATCCGCATAATCTGGTGGCACGGGAATTCCAAACCGCTTCCAGGAATTGAGGTGGCTTTGGATTATGGCGTCGATTTCGGGCGATGAATCGAGAGGACTGCGCTCAAACAAGCGATGAAAGAGAATTTTCCGACGGTCGGAAGCATCTTGGAAGCGCATTTCCACCCGAGCCACGCGCTTCAAAGTCAAACCGGGCTCAACTCGTCCGTCATAAATGGAAGCGATCACCGCAATATTGGAATCCGCCCGGTTGGCCTCTTCGGAAATCATTTGCAGAAAATTAAGATTTTGCTGCTGGAGGGCAGGATTTGAAATGGCCCGGACTCCGCTCTCTAATTCGTCAAAAATCAGCACCAGTTTCTGGTTGCCGACGGCGGCGCGAAATTCGTGAATGTTCGGCGGGCGATCCTTAGGAAATTCCGCTTTCAACTCCTGGGCAATCACCCCCCAAAGGGATTCCAGTGGAAAGTCGGTGAATTTTCTCCAGATCACCCTCGTGCCTTGAGGTAGGGAGAACTCTAGCTTGTTCGCAGCTAGCCAGGCCGCAAGTTCGCCCGCATGCTGAATTAAGTGAAGGGCGACAAGAAGAACATGGGATTTACCTTCCCCTTTGTGGCCTTCCGCCAAGAATAACCCAGTTTCGGCATCTGAAGAATTTAATCGCTTATTGAGCTTGGTTATTAGGGAACGAATTTCTCCAGAGACGTAAGTAGAGGCAAGAAAATCTTTGACTCGCGCCTCCAGTGCGTGCCCTTTTCTATCCGTAACACGTTCAATATCAATGACACCCTGAAGCTTACCAGAGATGACATCGGGGCGAGGCTTGAGAAGTTGCTTGATCATGAAAGCGATAATATAATAGATTTCTAGAAAGGTCAAGAAAAAAAGAATGAGGAATACTTGACAATTAGCTCGTGCTCTAGTACAGGTTAATCACAGGCATCTCTTGCATTCGCGTAATTCAAAATTTCCCAAACATGTCACCCCCAACTCCTCGTGAATTCAAAATCCTGTCCATCGACGGGGGCGGCATCAAAGGAACGTACAGCGCGTTCCTATTGGCCGCTCTTGAACACCAGCTCGACCGTGGAAAGAAGCTCGGTAGTTACTTTGACATGGTGGCAGGCACCTCGACCGGGTCTCTCATCGCTCTTGGCCTTGCCGCAGGCAGATCAGCCAAGGAAATTGCCGAAGCGTATGAATCAGATGGAGGACTTATCTTTTGCGACCATCACCCCCTTCACCGGGCATGGAGAGGCATCCGCCAAGCTCTCATCAAAGCCAAGTACGAGCCCACCCAACTAGGCTTGACGCTGGACCGCTTACTCGGCGAAAAGACCCTCTCTGAAGCAGCCAACTACGTCTGCGTTCCCGTCACCGTCATCAACAACTACGCACCAAGGGTCTACAAAACTCGCCACTCAGAAAAACACAGCTGGAAGAACGTCACCCTAAAGCACCTCGCCCTTGCCTCCTCTGCCGCCCCAACGTTCTTCCCCCTCGTGGAATCCGAGGCCATTCAAGGCACCCTCTATGCTGACGGCGGTCTGTTCGCCAACAACCCCGCCTTGGTCGCACTCATCGAGGCATTCCGCGTCTTCGTCGGACCTGATAGCGAAAGGAAATCTTTCGACTCGGTTTCCATCATGTCCATCGGCTCCTTTCCCAGTCCAGCCACCTTCAAGGTATCTCGGTGGCGGACGCTTGAGCTGTTACCCACTCGGTTGCGCAATCATCTCAGCACCGCTTGGAGGTCTAGACCTGCTCGCGGCTGGATGTGGCCGGCGGGGGGAGCACCTCCTCTCGTGGATATCCTCATGCAAGTCCAAGGCAAGTACATTGAATACATGTTGCCCATTCTGCAAAATGCCTTCGCCAGCAGATTCTCCTCCTACGTTCGGCTAGACGCCACAACATGCAAATCCGGTCACGGGGGCGCAGTAAATGACCTTACAGCATTTTCCATGGCCGATGGCCGTCCCAAAAAAATCGCGGAAATGAAGCGCCTCGGCGAAACTGCCGGTATGGCATCAGCCTCTGATCCTCAAGTCAGACACTTTTTCGATCAAGTCATAACTCCGATCACACTCCACCCTCACCCAACCACCTAAAATGGCCAACACACACACCGAATTCCTAACCTATCTCGGCGAACTCAACCTCACTCCAACCCAAGAGGAGCGCCTTCAAACCGCCAGAGATGCCTTGATCACCAAAATCAAAAATCACTTCAAGGACGAAGGGCTAATTCAACCCGACGACGAGTCTCAAGGATCTTATATTCTCGGCACCCAAAATCGTCCCATCAACGAAGACTTCGATCTCGACCACGGCATTTATCTGAAGCACTACAAGGACTCTGAAACCCCCAGCGTAGCCGATGCTCAGAACCTCGTTAAGGATGCCGTCAGGGGACACACCAGTCAGCAGCTGGGCGAAAAAGATGCCTGCGTGCGAGTGCGTTACGCCAAGCAAGGCGACACGCCAACCCACCATATCGATCTTGCCGTTTACCGCGTCAAAAGCGATGGCACGAAATTTTATGCGCACGCAAAAGACGACTGGCAACCCAGTGACCAAACCGGATTCAAAAAATGGTACAGAGATAACAAGACCGAGCAAATGCACCGTCTCGTTCGCTATTTCAAAGGGTGGGCCGACAACAATAACGGCGAGGGAGACAAAAAGCTTCCCAGTGGCTTCCACTTGACCGTTCTCGCCATCTATTGCGCCAAACCAGCCAAAGATCGTGACGATCAAACTCTCGTCGACACCGCCGCTGAAATCGTCTCTCGTCTCAAAAGAGCATACCAACTTGGCACAGGAGAGAAGATTCGCCGACCAGTCACCCCCGGCGAAGACCTCTTCAAAAACTACCCAGCCGTACGCCTCTCAGCCTGTATAGAAAAGTTTGAAGCTCTCGTCGCGGAAGGCCGCAAGGCCCTGCAAACCGCCGACAGCCTCAAAGCTCAGCAAATCTGGCAGGCCATTTTCGGCAGGCGCTTCAACATCATCGAAAAGCCGAAGAATCAAAGTGAATCGTGCGACAAGTTCCCGCCCGTCATTATCGCGCCCAGTCGGGGAGCGGGGTAATGAGCAGCGAATACGAGCAAATCATCCTCGATCTCGGTGGCGAAATCTTGCCGCCAAATGATGCCCGCCGCCCCAACAATTTAAAAATAGCTCTTGGGGTGGTTGGCTTGCTCCCAACGGGCAATACGACCACCCCCAACCTCGTTCTTCACCTTTCCCCAACCTTCCCTTGGGGAACGCCAGATGTCTACCTACCTCCCGACAAAATCGTCGGCGTCCGCCCCCACGTAGACTATAGAGGAATAATATGCTCGCGAGCGTATCGAGTCTTCGCCAATCCGAGTCGGCCTAAAGAGGTGATGCAACAAGTCATGCGGGAAACCGTAGCTGTACTTGAACAGACTTTTACAGAAAAAGAACGGCTGGACCATTTTCTCGGCGAAGCCCAAGCATACTGGTCCCAGGGTGACCCAAGAAGGCTCCACTTCTTTCCAAGCCTGCTAGATCATACCTTCGTCTTTCAATGCACCGAAAAAAAAATTCATAAAGAGACGGTCTTCGTGACGGACGAGCTGTCGTCGGCACCAGAAATCATCGGCATGCTAATCGAGGTTCCTCCCGAAGAGGTAGAACCCTTCCTCACTGCACCAGAAACTTGGTTGCAAAGCAACGAGCCCGCACAGCTTCGCCTCCGGGAAGGTCTGGATGCCCTAAACAGGCTGAACGACCGCCCAAAAAGAACTCGGGCTATCCTCTGCTTCCGCATAGGCGCGCCTGACGGAAACATCATCCTGCCGGCATATCTTTCAGGGGAGATAAAACTCCGCAAGCTCTTGGGCCACCACCACCAAAATCAATGGGTACAACTTTTCCATCAGCAGGCTGAAGGATTCATTCACTTGGTGAGCGAGGACCTAAGCTCCGCCAGAATCATTCGCCGGGCTATCGGCAAGAACCAAGCCGCGTCTGGAGCATTCGCTTCAATCAATGACACGCGAATGGCCGTCGTCGGATGTGGTTCCCTGGGCTCTCACATCGTCGACTTGGTCATCCAAGCCGGAATCCAGAGGCTGTATCTTGTCGACAACGATCTTCTCATGCCAGAGAACTTCGCCCGACACACTCTGCCCGGCATATACTGTTACGCACCGAAGGTCGAGGGATTGCTGGACAAGGCTCGACTGTCCTTCCCCGAAAGTCGTATCGACGTAAATCCCCACGACATTCGTATTCCTCGAAATCAAGACGAACTCGTGAATTGGGGCGCATCCCTCGTGCTGTGCGCGGCTGCCGACCTCAACGTAGAAATGCTCTTGTCTGAGCTCTCGCGAAAGGGCTCGCTACCATCGTGCTGGTTCTGCTGGGTAGAACCACAGCTCTCAGCTGGCCACTTAGTTTTCCAGCCAGCAGAATCGAACGCGACGCTCCCGGACCTCTACGAAAAAGTAGGCGACGACTGGCTCTACCGCCACCGTGTGTCAGTCGATGGACCGCCTGCCCCGGAAAGAGAATGTGGTTGTCAAACTACCTTCACCCCATTCTCCGGCGTGGACGCTGCCCTCTTTTCCGCACTATGCGTGCGTGAAATACTCAAGCACATCGAAACTCCTCTCGGAATGCTCACAGCATTCCGATGGAAACCCGAATCAAACATGCTCGAAACCATGCGATGAAAAAGGTGCTTCGAGCAAAGACCCCTGTCGGCACTGTCCTCATTGCCGAGCAGCTCTACCGCAACTTGCTGCCCTACTGCCAGACTGGAAAAAAATGCGAAACAGGTGGTGCACTCGCTGGGTACAAGTTGGCAACCAATACATGGGTAATTTCGACACTGATGCACCCATCTCCGAAGAACAAAAGTGGTCGCACATGGCTGGAGCGTGACCTCGTCGCCGCACAAGAATTTGTCGACCGAGTACACCAACAGAGTGAAGGCCAGTTTACCTATATCGGAGAATGGCACACCCATCCAGAAGAGCTCCCTAGGCCATCAAGTCAAGACACGGGGATGCTCGAAGACATACTCAAAGGCAGCAAACCGCACCTCAAATTCTTATTTGGGATCATCCTCGGCAAAACCGGCAAGTTATGCCTCTGGCACCAGGACAGAACTGGACTCATCAAGGTCTACCATCCCACTCTACCAAATAGAGATAACACTTTGAAAAAAGGCCATCGGCGAAGGCGTTGGTTCCATCTATGGAGAAAGCAATGACTGCAAAAACGGGGAAAGTCCTAACTATCAACCCATGTGTTACCAGTCGCAATGCTAACGAGTGACCTTTCCTGAAAAATGTCGCTTTCAGTTATTATTGAATAATCACGCACGGGAAATGCAGATAGAAGAGACCCAAATCGGATCTGCGGTTTCAGTAGGGCCTCCGCCAGGAGCTTCGCAAAGAGTTTCCAATGCGTTCTGGTCAAGCGCTTCGACCAAGCGGTCCAGGCCACGACCTTTCACGGTGACAAGATCAGAGCTGGCCTCGATCTTCAATTCTTCCTCGCCAACCCCGCTGCGCCAACGCCACGAGGAAAGGACGCAGTAAGGATAGGAATAGGTTTCTTCGCTGGAGGAAGACGATTTCTTGATGAACCGGATAGTGAGAACAGATTGAGGCTCGGGACTGATCCGGCCCCATGGCCCACTCCAATCATCTTTTTTGGAAGACGGTTCAGAGGCCGTTTGAGACTTTTTGAGTTTGAGAGGCATAAATTCCTTGAGTGACTTGGTTGCGCTGAGTCTGCCGGGTGGACTGTGCCAGTTTGCGGCGCTCCTCCCAGGCTTCAGCTTGTTCGGTTAATTTCTGAGCTTTCTTCCAGCGGCGAATGCGCTCATTGACGACTTCAATGGCCAGAGCGCGATCCGCTGGCGTGGCCATTGCGTTCATGGCGGCGCGTCGATCCGTCGTATAGGTGACGTGGCTTTCCTCGAAACGGGAATGGCTCACATAAGCCTGTTTGAGATTGGCCGCCTGAATACCTTCGCTGGCCATTAAGACGATACCGCGATCCACCGTCTTACCCTGCGCGGCATGGGAGGTTGTGGCGTAGCCGTGCGAAAACTGCCGGAAGGCGGGCGGGATGGTCCGCTTATCGGCTAGAACGAGCGTGCCGTCTTCCTGTATCCCGGCCACTTCCACGATGTTCCCGTTGAAAAGTTTGTGCTCCTTCAAATTTGCACGGATGAGCAGCCGTTCGCCAATGGACACCGGCAGCGACCGGGACAGGCCGACATCGAAACCCTCGACTTCCGAGGGAGGAAAGGCAAACCGCCGCCCCTGTTCATCCCGTACCACGATCTTTTCCCCGCGCCGTTCCTCGAAGGCGACATATTCCCCTTTGGCAAACCCGGCGCTGTCCTTATGGAAGGCGAGGACATCACCCACCTTGTATTTGCGGGCATCCTGCCGGGCAGCGTCGGTCCACTGGTAGGAATGATACGTCAGAACGGCCTTGTCCCCTTCGGCCAGCACACCCGCCGCCTTGAGCCGGGGCCGGACTTGGCCGGTGAAACGATGGATGTCCGACCAGACAGGCGAAATGACGAGACACGATTTTTTCTGGCCGATGGTTTTCAGGTAATCATCGACGGCCATTTGCATGAGCATTTTGGGATCAGAAACTTCCTTGACCGCGCCCAGCCGGTAAAATTCCTCGAAGGCCCGATACGCCTTTTTATCGGCTAACAGAGAAACAGCCTTACGGAAGGCCGGATCACGCTGGCGGCGAATCTTGGTCAATCGTGCCGTGACAACATTGCCGTAGGTTTGCAGGGCGCGGAGGGCATCGCCTGCCTGGACGGGATTGTGCTGGCCAATGTCGCCAGTCAAGACGAGGCGATTATTGTTCTCCCTTGCGATCCGGCATAAATCGCGCATTTGCTCCGTGGAGATAAGCCCCGCCTCGTCCACGATGATGACCTTGTTTTTGATACGTTGTTGCAGGTCTTGATTGACGAGCAATTGTTGCAACGTATCGGCTTTGGGCGTCAGTTCTTTGCGGAGGACTTCCGTTGCACCCGATGACGGCGCACAGGCGAAGACATCTTTCCCGCCCTTTTCGATGCCTTTGACGATTTCCTTGAGCGTTCTGGTTTTGCCCGTACCGGCTTTCCCCTGAAGGATAATTACCTGGTCACGGTTGAAGAGGATAGTGCAGACGGCCTGCCGTTGTTCCGGCGTCAATTCGGGGTCGAGATTGGACACCTTGCCCAAGTCACTGTGGCCGCGCTTATAGGTCAGCACCCAATTGAGATATTCCCGCTCCATCCTGAGCGTTTCGCGGGAAACAAGCTGGTTATCCCGTCGAATGAGGTCACCCCTCCTTACCCGCGCCTCGACTTCCTTCCGCAGTTCCTCAAGTTGGACATCAGCACGGCCCGAGATCAGGGCTTCCCGTAATAATATCCTCTCATCAATCGTGGAATAACGCTCGAATACTTCCGCTTGCGCCCGATCCAGAGCGTCACTCGCTGATCGAACATGATGAGCCTTGGAGGCTCCATCGGCCTGCGCGATGACACCCTTTACGGCGTTAAGATGATCCCCGCTGGCCTCCCGCCATTGCAGACGCAGTTCTTCCGGCTCGATGGTGACTTTGTCGGCGCGGCTGCTCCCGGCGATTTTTTGCAACCCATCCTGACTCGTCACATTCATGCTCTCAGCGATCCGCTCAATTTCCTCATGTCGCTTGCTGAACTGGTCACGCAAGGCCACGGGAATGCCCTTGATATGAAAACCGATCTTTCGTGCTTCCTCGATTTCGTAACCGGCCTCCCTCATCCGTTCTGCCAGTTTGTTGTAACAGACCTCCCGGCAAAATGACTGGTACTGATAATACCCCTCCGGTTGCACGGCTTTCCATTGTTGTTCGACATCATCATAGCTGATGTTCATGACGCAAATATGGGTGTGCAATTGCGGATCAAGAGCACGACTGGCATCATGCGTCACGATGGCGGCCACCATCTTGTTTGTGTAACGGTCCTGATTTTCGACGCCGCCCTTCCTGATCCTGACCGCCGTGACCGCTTCGATTTCCTTTACGGTGTCGTTGACCGCTTCTTTCCACCAACCGGCGATTCGTTCATCTCCGCCGACGAGATAGGCAATGGACACATCTTTTGGCGGTGAGATTTGACCGAAGTAGCAGACTCGTTTTACCGGGCCACTTTCCCTCGCAGTCAACCGTGCTCCGGTAA
This sequence comes from Methylacidiphilales bacterium, assembly GCA_021272315.1. GTDB lineage: Bacteria > Verrucomicrobiota > Verrucomicrobiia > Methylacidiphilales > UBA1321 > JABDGH01. Next base: position 25,756 of record JAJSLI010000099.1, read on the forward strand.
CGGGATGTTTTCCTTCACAAAGACGGGCAAATTCTGTTTCACGGACATGACCGCTCAACCCGAGTTGTTTTGCACCTTCACCCACCCACGACAATTCCTCCTGTCCCCCTTGCGAGAGATAATCCTTCTTGGCCATGTGCGTGCGGAAATACTTCACCGCCGCGCTCACTTGTTTGCAGGGTTTGTCGAATCGAACCATGCCGCCAACTTCTCACATGGCCCTCATGGTTGTCGCTTGATCCTTGGTAGTTTTTGGTAGTGCCGGAAACTACCATCGGTAATGGCAGGTCATCATCGGTAATGGATGTTCGACGATAAAATATCGTCCCACATGATTACCCATGATTCTCCATGCTGATCACTCATGCAATTCACGTAGGAAATTATCAGCCTGCTTGATTTGCGAATATCCTTCCGCCCAGGAAAAGCGATTTCAGGGAGCAATTTAAGATCAGGGTATAGGAGCAGGAACACGCCACCCCGAACTAGGTTCGGTTTAGGCCAGCACGGGGTGCTTTTTACTTCATTGTTCGTCGTGATGTTCAGTGATCCTTCAACGTGAATCACTCGCAGATAATCGCGCACATTGTTCCGCCGCGATAATAGGCTCATGGCGACAACAAATAAGCCCCACAATAACCGGTAAGCACTGCCCATACTGATGTGACTATCGACTGAACTATCATTTTGGACCACATACTGACTGATTTTGATTTGGTTGTTTTCATGCAAACTCCTTCGTGTTGAATGTTTACTATCTTCATTTACCACAGGTGAATGCCTGTAGCGACTGCGAAGGGCAGAACTAAACCAGGATCAAGTGGGGATACTTGTTGCCCCAGCGTTGCCGCCATGAACCTACTATCAAAGAACGATCTTTATCGTAGCATATACCTCATAGAAGTCAAGCTTTGTCATCCCTTGTTAGCCATCATCGCAGTTCAACTTTTATCATTATCTATATTCATAAAAAATATGGAGAAAGCTCAACCAAGAGTCCTAATCTACATGGATGACCCAGTGAGTAGTTTTCGGCACTACCAAAAACTACCACGTAAATTTTGATTTAAGATGACCGTCATGGCTATGTGACGGCATGAACAACCAAGAACTTCAAGCGGACCTCGCCAAGGTCGCTGCGGAGTATAATCACTCCGTTCTTCAACAGGCAGTCTTAGAAAACTACAAGGACTCGATCCTTCTTTTGCGGGCGAAATTCGCCAGCTACGAGAAGATTGTGGAACTCCTCAACGAGCGGGGCATCAAGGTGTCCGTTGCCACGGTGAGAAAATTTTGCCGCAAATACCACGACGAGTCGCAACGCCTTCGCACCGAGATAGCGGCAGATACCGGCACGGAGGCCCAGGAAACCCCGGCAGCAGCAGCGCCGCCCAGGGAAGACCGCCCGCCGCTGACCAGCGAACCGGGCAAACGTGGACCGCGCACCGCCCGCGATCAACTGTAACCACGGAGAATCATGACCACTCAACCCAAATCACAACCCAACAAGAAACTGATTGTATTTCCGCAGGACAAAGGCGGCATCGGCAAAAGCTTTGTCGCCACCCTGCTTTACGATTACCTCACCGAAAAGGCAGTCAAACTCAAGACGTTTGATCTCGACCACGCCAACAGCACGTTTCAACGCTTTGTGCCGGAAGCCGAATTTATCGACACCGATGTCGATGCAAACAAGTTGGCCGTGCTCGACATAATGGTCAATTCCCTCGAAACCGCCGATGTCGCGTTAGTCGATAACCGGGCGTCAGGCGGAACCAAGGTGCTCCGCTACATTGAGGACAGCCGATTAACCGAACTCCAAAAGCAGCTCAATTTCGAGTTGGTGTTTGTCGTCATCGCTCTCCAGGACAAGGACGCCATTTCGCAAATCGCTGATTTGCTGGATGAATACCATGACCGCGTGCTCTGGCTTGTCGTCAGGAACTATCGCGATACGGCAACCATCACGATGTACGACGGATCGAAGACCCGCGAACGGCTGCAAGCCAAGGGAACCCTCGAAATCGAAGTACCGTGTCTGACTGAAGTGACCCGCAACAAGCTCCAGATGTCCAATCTCACCGTCAGCAAGGGCCGCACGTCGCCCCAAGTCCACTTGCTCGACCGGAGCCGCTGCCAAACCTTTCACGAGGCGATGATGGCGCAATTCGACAAGGCAAAGGGGGTGATCCTGCCATGAATACACCCGAACAGCTTCAACCGGGGAAACTTCCCGACGACTTGAAAGCACTCATGGCCGAAATAAAAGTGCCCGCCACCGATCCGGTTCTTCCGCTTCTGGCGTGGATTTGGAAGCAGATGAGCGAAGCCAAGGGCACCCTCGACGCGGCCAGGGCATCGGTGGCCGCCGTACTCGATGACCGTCTGGAAAAGATCGACGATACCGCCGCCCTCCTGCTTTCCGTCGACGCAAGTTTGCGAAAAGTCGACGAGGAACTGAAGGCGAAGCCGCTCGACGTGAAGGAACAGGTCCAAAAGGAATTAGCCGAGCCGCTGAAAGCCGCCATCGAATCGTGCCGGAAGCTGGACGAGCAGATGAAAAGCTTGCTCGCCCGGCTCGACCACAAGATAAGCCAAAACCAACGCGCCCTGAATATCGCGCTGTTTGCGGCAGGCTTCACGGGAGGAGGGTTGATCGTCGCATGTCTGTTTCATCTCTTATCTTCGCATTAGTCACCACGGCCCTTGCCGTGGCCTTCATCGGACTCGGTCACGAGATATGGGCGCTTGTGCTGACCCCGGCAGCGGCTTGGTTCACCTTTCTGACTTTCGTGCCTGACGAGGCCGAGGACCGAAAATACGTTCTGACCCTTGGCGGCGTGCGCTGGAGCGAGGCCGATTTTTGCCGGGGCTGGGAGATCGACGGACGCACCGGCTCCGGCAAGACGGCCAGCGGGGTAGTCCCGATCATCCATGCCCTAAAGCTGAACCGGCCCGAGGTGGGCATTCTGGCGCTCGATACCAAGGGCGACCTGAGCGAACCGCTCAATGCCATCGCCGGGGAGCTTGGCCGGGAAGCGGACATCAGGCAATTGGAAGTCCGGCCCGACGACGCGCCGCCCGGCTGGGAACCAAGACACACGATGAACATTCTGGCTGACCGGAGCATCCCGTTTTCAACCTACGCCAAGATTCTTGTCGATGTAGCGACCGCCGCCGGCCAGAGGGGAGGACAGGCATTTTTCAAGAATGCCGCCCAAGTTGCCATTCAGAACGCGCTGGCCACATTGGAGGCCCTCGACCTACCCGTCACCATGGACAATTGCTATTACCTTGTCACCGACATGGCCGAACTGGAAGCGCGGGTGAAGGAACTGGGAAAATTGGGCAAACCCGAGCATGGCCATCTCCTCGACTATTACCGGGAGTTCGTTAAACAGCCGCCCGAGCAGTTGGGCGGTATCCGTTCGACCGTGTTCAACTATCTCCAGCCCTACACCACGCCCGCCATAGCTGAAATCTTTTGCGCGAGCGATACGACCTTCGACATCAGGGAACTCGACGAGGGAAGGTTGATTACCATCAAGATTCCACAAAAATATCAGGTGGAAAAGAAATACATAAGCCTGTTGTTAAAAGTGCTCTTTTATCTCCATGTCCTGAGACGGTACGACCTCCCCGCCGAGCAGCGCGACCAGAAGAACCTTGTCGTGCTTGTGCTGGACGAGGCCCAGGAAACTGTCCTCGTCAGCGAGGACGGGATTTCCGACTACAACGTGGTGGACAAGATTCGCGGGGCGCGAGCCACGACGATCAATTCCACGCAGTCACCCACCTCCTACATCCCACCGATGGGAAGCCGGGAGAAAGCCGACGTCTTTTTGCTCAATCTCGGGAACAAGATTTATTTCACCGCCGCCGACAAACAGGCATCCGATATGATCGCCGATTCCATCGGCAAGCACACCATCAAGAAACGCACCTATGGCCGGTCGGCAGGCAAGAGTAACACGAATTGGACGGAGCAGGATGAGCACTGGATCAAGCCTCATGAACTGCGCGCCTTGCCCAAGCACACCGCCGTTATCAAGCACTGCGAACAGCGGCACCGGCGGGCTTATCTTCGCCCTTCTCCTTTCACCAAGCCACAGCCCGCCGTGAAGCGGGAAGAATCCTTTAGCGATGCCAATCAAAACCAAAAAACCAAATCAGGCTGACCAGCTCGATCTTTTCAGTTATGCTCCACGCCATGCCAATCTGTCTGACTCAATACGGAATGATGGCCGAGAAGCACTGGCGCGAGCACCTTCCCAAGCTGGTTCGGGAACTGGAGGCGAAGGGCCAGCTTCAGGAGGCTCTGTTCGAGGCGGAAGAGAAGACGAAGGACGACCTGTACGACACGATGTCCGAGCTGCGGAAACAGGGCTACAATCCGCAGCAGTCGCACGACACGGCGTGGGAGATCGTGCGGGAACGGTATATCCTGCTTCCCCCGGAAGAGCCGTAGACCAAAACGTCCGAAATTATCGAATCACGCCCTCGGATAAAATCGGGAGCGGTCCCCTCAAGCAGAAGTTTCGGCAAAACATCGCCGCGATTGAAACCCTCCACCGGATCGAAGCGGAGAAGCGCGAGGCAACGATTGAGGAAAAGGCCGCGCTCGTCCGCTATGTCGGCTGGGGCGGCATCCCCCAGGTCTTTGCCGCTGTCCCTCCCGACAATTGGTGTCAGGAAAGCGAGGCGCTGGCCAGATTGCTCAGCAAAGATGAGATGGAGGCCGCTCGCGCTTCCACTCTTAATGCCCACTATACCGCCCCTGAAGTCATCCGTGCGATGTACGCCGGTTTGGAGAAATTAGGATTTGAAAGCGGACGGATTTTGGAACCAGCCTGTGGCCTGGGGCATTTCATCGGCCTTATGCCTGAAAAGCTTCATCGAAGCTCATCTATCACCGGCATTGAACTCGATTCCCTTACAGCCCGAATTGCTCAAAAGCTTTATCCCGATGCGGACATCCGTCATTCACCCTATGAAACAGCCAAGCTCGCCGATGGATTTTATGACGTGGCCATTTCCAATGTCCCATTCGGCGATTACCAACCTTACGATAAGCGGTTCAACATCTATAAGTTTCCCATCCATGATTATTTTTTTGCGGCGTCATTAGAGCGAATTCGTCCCGGCGGGCTCATTTTTTTCATCACGAGCAAAGGGACGCTCGATAAGAAGAGCATCTATCTGCGGAAGCATCTGTCAAAGCAGGCTAATCTTATCGCAGCCATCCGACTGCCCAATACGGCTTTCCGCGAAAATGCCAATACCGAAGTGACAACGGACATCGTAATCCTTCAGAAGCGGCTTCCAGGGCAAACTCCTTCCGGCCCCGCATGGCAGGAAAGCGTTCCTTATACCAACCACGATGGCGAAGAAATGCTGGTCAACGAATATTTCTCGAACAATCCCCAACAGATGCTTGGGAGGATGGAGTTGAAATCGACCATGTATCGACAAAACGAGCCTGCGCTTGTTTCCGATGGCAGGGATTTGACAGTGGCTCTGACGGAGGCATTTGCACGGCTGCCCGAACGGATTTATCGGGGACAAACAGAAAGCGTCGGCGTTCCAAGTGACGTGTTAACCGTTCCCGCGCCCGGCGACATCAAACTTAACGGCTATGCTCTGATTGAAACCGACCAAGGCAATCTGGTTGCCGTACGGGATGGCGACAAACTCGTCGGCCGTCCCGACCTTTCAGGCGATGCCGCCCGCCGCATTCGAGCGCTGATTAAGGTCCGAACCGCGGTCAGGGGATGTCTTCGCGCCCAGGTCGAAAACAAACCCGACGCCGAGATCCTGAAAACCCGGAGCCAGCTTAATTCCGAATACGATCAGTTTTATTCACGCTTTGGCCCCATCTCCGAACGCGCAAACACGCGGGCATTTGCGGGCGACCCGGACTTGCCCCTTCTGTTATCCCTCGAAAATTTCAACGAGGATACCCGGCGCGCGACCAAGACGTCGATTTTTCGAGAGCGCACCATCCAGTACCAAAAGCCGGCCGAATCGGCTCAGACGGCGCGAGAGGCTTTGCTCATCTCGTTGAACGAGAATGGCAAGATCGACCTGCCGCATATGAGCTGGCTGCTTAAAAAGCCGGTCGAAGAGTTCATGCCCGAGCTTGGTGGGGCTGTTTTCTTGAATCCCCAAACGCAGGGCTGGGAAACCGACGACGCCTATCTTTCGGGTAATATCCGCGAGAAGTTGGAGGCTGCGGAAGCTGCCGCCATCACGGATGTTAGATACAAAGAAAACGTTGAAGCACTGCGGTCCGTTCTGCCCGAAGAACTCAAAGCCACTGAAATCGACGCCCGCCTCGGCTCCGCATGGATACCGGAAAAGGACATCGAAAAATTCGCGCAGGAATTATTGAACCTGCCCTCGTCGGAATCAGTTCTAGTCCGTCATCTGCCCCATCTGGGTTCATGGACGCTCCAGGCCGATTACAGCGCCAAGGGTTCAGTCGGCAATACGACGGAATGGGGCACGCCCCGTTATGCCGGCATCGACCTCATCGAAGCCGCCCTGAATTTGCGGACACCGACCGTTTACGACGTTGATCCCAGGACCGATCAGCGGATCATCAACCCCTCGGCGACGGAAGCCGCCCGCGAGAAACAACAGCAGATCAAGGAACGGTTTTCCGAATGGATTTGGCAGGATGACGAGCGCCGCGAGCGCCTGGTTGCCAAATACAATGAGGAGTTCAACAACATCCGAGTCAGGACCTTCGACGGAACCCACCTTACCTTGCCGGGGGCCAGTCCCATCATCTCCCTGCGACCTCACCAAAAAGCAGCCGTTTGGCGCATCCTCCAATCACCCAACACGCTCTTAGCTCACGTTGTCGGAGCCGGAAAAACCTACACCATGGTAGCCGCAGGCATGGAGGCAAAACGGCTGGGACTATGCCAGAAACCTCTTTTCGTTGTCCCGAACCACATGCTCGGACAATTTTCCTCCGAGCTTCTTACCCTCTATCCGAGCGCGAACATCCTCGTGGCCGGAAAGGAAGACTTCGAGGCGTCCCGTCGTGCGCAGCTCTTTTCCAGAATCGCAACCGGCAAGTGGGATGCGATCATTGTCACTCACTCCGGATTTGAAAGAATTCCGATGTCGAAGGAGGCCCAGGAAAATTTGCTCAAGGAACAGATCGACGAAATGGAAATGGCCATCCTTCGCCAGAAGTCCGACAAAAGCTTCACCCGTCTGGTCAAGCAGTTGGAGGCGGCCAAGAATCGGCTGGAAACGCGCCTTAAGCTCCTTTCCGCCGAGCACAAGAAGGACAACACCCTGACCTTCGAGGAGCTTGGCATCGACCGCCTGTTCATTGATGAGGCCCACTATTTCAAGAACCTCTTTTACGTCACCAAGATGAGCCGGGTGGCCGGTTTGCCGCAAACATCATCCCAGCGGGCGTTCGATATGTTCCTGAAGGTTCGTCACATGCAAAATCTGAACGGGGGTGGTGGTGTCGTCTTCGCCACTGGCACGCCTGTGACAAATACCATGGCCGAGATGTTCACCATGCAGCGGTATCTCCAGCGGTTCGATTTGGAGAAGCAGGGCTTGCAGCATTTCGATTCATGGGCAGCGACTTTTGGCGAGCCGGTCACGGCGATGGAGCTTTCGCCTGACGGCGCAGGATACCGGTTGAATACCCGGTTTGCCCGGTTTGTGAATGTGCCGGAACTCATGCAGCAGTTCCGGCAGATGGCCGATATTCAGACCAACGAAATGCTTCAGTTGCCGATGCCCAAAATCTCCCAAGGGAAGCCGCTTGTCATCAGTGCCCCGGCCACGCCGGAGCTAAAGGCTTTTGTCGCCTCCTTGGTCAAACGGGCGGATAGGCTTCGTCATGGGCGTGTCGATCCGTCCGAGGACAACATGCTCAAGATCACGGGTGATGGCCGGAAGGCGGCGCTCGATTTGCGCTTGGTACAACGGGGCCGTGACCATCCCGAGAGCAAGATCAACTATGCAGCGAGAGAAATCTTCCAGATTTGGGAGCAAACGAAAGACCAACGACTGACGCAACTCGTCTTTTGCGATCTCTCGACACCACAGCAGGGATCAATAAAGAGGTTTTCAGCCTATGACGACCTGAAAACCAAGCTCGTTCAGAAAGGCATTCCAGCCGATGAAATTGCTTTCATTCAAGATTGCGACACGGATGCCGCCAAGGTCGCCCTTTTCAAAAAGGTGCGAGCCGGGCGGGTCCGGGTGTTGATGGGAAGCACCCAAATGATGGGCACCGGGACGAACGTTCAGGAACGCCTAATTGCGCTCCATCACATCGACGCCACATGGCGGCCTGCCGACATCGAACAGCGCGAGGGC
>JAJSLI010000117.1 GCA_021272315.1 Methylacidiphilales bacterium
ACCCTCATCGCGCTCAACTCCTCCGGCTTCGCCACCTATGCCACGGACGGCGCGGGGCTCGAAGTCGTGGGCCGTGCTGAATACGACGTCAACAACTCCGCTGACTCCGTCGGCGGTGCGCTCAGCATCAGGGTCCGCCGCGGCGTCTTCAAATACCTGAACTCCAGCCGCAGTTCTGCGGCCTACGCCCTGGCCGCCGGCAATGTCGGCCAGCTCTGCTATGTCGAAAACGAGCAGACCGTCCAGATCGCCGCCGGCAGCACCGACAAGGTCATCGCCGGCGTCTTCCTCGGTCTCGACACCGACGGCAAGGCCTGGGTCGATACCCGCCTCGCGCTTTATGAAAGCGCCGAGTCGCTGGCCTTTACCCAGACGCAGGACGCCATCACCGACGACTCCGGCGGCACGGCCCCGACGCCCGCCTCCGGCGTGCTCACCATCGCCGCGATCAGTTCGACTGCGACGGCGGCCAATGCCATCTCGGGACTCATCGCCGAACTCAATAAAGTGAAGGCCGATATCGCCGCCCTCAAAGCTCTTCTCTAACCCACCACTCCACCTAAAAACCGCTACCACCTATGCAAATAAATCAAGCCAACCTCACCGACCTCTACCGGGGTTACCGCGTTCTTTTCGACGATGCGCTCCAGGGCACCATCCCCGTCTCCGACGACTTTGTCCTGCGCGTACCCTCTGGCAATAACGAGGAAAAATACGTCTGGCTCGGGGCCATTCCCGGCATGCGCCAGCTCGTCGACGAAATCCAAATCAAGAACCTCGCCGCCTCTGACTGGACCATCGAGAATCTTGAGTTTGAGGACACCGTTGCCGTCCGGCAGCGTGACATCGAGAACGACCGCTACGGCATCTACAACCCATTCTTCACCGCCCTTGGTGAGGCTGCCCGTTACGATCAGGACATCCGTGTCTTCCCGCTCCTGCTGGCCGGGTTCTCCACTCCCGATTACACCGGCTCGAACTTCTTCGCCGCGGACAAGATTCGCACCCCCGGTGACAAGGGGTTCACAAACATCTTCGTGACCGGTGGAAATCAGTACGCCAATTCGCCGCTGAGCATCTACAGCTACCGCGCGGCACGGGCGAACCTGATGAGCCGCGTCAACGCCGCGGGCCGTCCGATGAACCTCGGGCGCAAGCTGGTCCTTGTCGTCGGCGCGGGCCAGGAACCCATCGCCCGGCAGATCCTCGTCGCCGATACCGTGATCCAGGCCAACGCCGGCAACAGCTCGGTTGCCGCAGTGACCAACATCGACAAGGGCACGGCACAGATCGTGACCAGCGCCCTGATTGACGCCAGCCCGACGCCCGACGCCTGGTTCCTCCTCGAACTCGGTCTCTCGCTCAAGCCCGTGGCCTGGCAGGTCAACAAGAATCCGGTGCTCACCGCGTTGACGCAGCCCGATAGCGATCACGTGTTCAAAAAGCACGAGTTCCTCTATCAGGCCTACGGTCGTTACAACGCGGGCTACCTCCTCTCCGATCTCGCGTTCGGCAGCGAGGGAACCGGAACCGTCATGACGACCTATCCGTAAACAACCAGCGGCGGCTTCTTCGTTTGTTACTCAGAACAGGCGAAGACCGCCGCCCTATTTACCACCATGTCACAATACGTCCAACAATCCGATCTCTCCGGGCTTATCCCCGCGGAGTTCTTCACGCAGGCGCTGGACGACGTCAACGCCGGAGTCATCGACAACGCGCTCTTCACCAAGATCGCGACCGATGCCTCTGGCGTGATCGACGGGTTGCTCGGCACGCGCGTCTCGGTGCCGTTCCAGCCCGACGAAAATGGCAATTATCCGCCCTTTGTCTTTAACGCCTGCAAAAAGCTCGTCGCCGAACAGCTCTACAAGCGCCGCGGCATTGCCGACGACAAAAACCCGTTCACCAAAGAGTGCGACACGTTCCGCGACCTGATGAACAAGATGGCTCTCGGCACCGTCCCGATCGATCCCTCCATCCAACGCAAGGATCCGAGCGCCTCAATCATCAGTGAGCGCGCCCGGACTGTCCCGCGCGGCAACATCATTTCCTGCTGACCATGCCTCCGCTTACCATCACACAAATCCTGACGGCGCTCTATCTCGCGTTGCAGACTTGGTCCACGAACCAGCAGATTGGCGCGCAAGTCACCATTGCGCGCGACCCCTTCCACGTTCTTGAAATTCTCGCCTCGTCCCCGGCGACGTTCCGCCTGGTCGTTCACTGGGCGGGCGATCACAATATCTCCGACGTCGACGAACTGCCGCTGTCGGAAAACGAGATGCAAGTCATCCTCAGCTACAATCTTGGCCTCACCTCGCAACCCGACCTGGCGCTGATTTCCGGCCCGCAAAACCGCCCCGGCGTTCTCGACCAGGTTGATTCGTTACGCAGCTTTATTCTCAGCGTCCAATACCCGACGGTGCAAACCGGCACCTACGCCGTCTATGGCGGCACGAAGCCGTTTGTCACGCCCGAGGGTATCCCGCTCGCCGCCTACGTCCTCACCTTCAAACTCAAAGCTGCCGTTAACGTCAGCCAAGTCCCAACCCCCATCTCATAATCTATGCCCACCACACCCACAATCCAAGGCCAGTCGGCCTATTGGGGCATCCCGTCCGGAACCTACGGCGCGGGTGTTGTCACCCGAATTATTCGCGATCTCGACGGCGAAACCGCCTTCCTCTACGACGGCAACGGCTACACTATCTCCGAGATCCTCTACGACGACAAGGAGACGTTCACCGTTGAGCTGGTGATGGACTCAGTCAACTTCCCCTTCAGTGCGCTGCCGACGCGTGGCACCGTCATCACCATCGATGGCGTCGCCACCTGCATCGCGCAGAAGCGGGGCATCACCTACGAGCAAAAGGGCTGGCGCACGGCGAACATTACCGCCGTGAGTTTCGCCAACCTCACGCCGTCGTAACGGCGGCGCGCAAGGACACACGAAAGGACCGCCATGCCCGATCCAGAATCATCCGCTGCGGCGCAACCCGTGGGATTTGCCACGCCCGAGGAGGCCCTTGCCTCGACGCGGTCGCTCCGGGAAAAACTCGCCCGCGTCGCGGACAGGACACCGTCGACCGTCGTCGACGCTTTTGCGCCCGATCCGCTCGATGTCGCCGGGATTGAGCTCAAGCCGATCCGGATGCGCACCTGGCTCTGCCTCGAGAAGATCGATTCGCCCTTTATCCACGGCGCCGGCGGCGAGGTCACCATCGAGGATCTGCTTCGCGCGCTTTACGTCATCACGCAGCCCGCCGCGGAGGTTCGCGCAGCCTTGCGCGGCGGCGAGGCCGCGCTAAGCGAGGCCGTCGACGCGTTCGCCGAGCGCATTCCGCTCGTCGCGCTGCCGCAGATCACCGCGAAGCTGGCCGGGCATCTTGCCGCCGAGTTTTCACCCAGGGCCGACTTGGTCCGCGACGAGGAAGGAAGCGGTACCGGCCCAAAACCGCCAGCGTTCTCGGCAACGGCGCCGGGAGCTGGCTGACCCTGCTCGACTGCATCATGAGCGAGTACTCCCTGCCACTGGACCTTGGGGATGGTGTTCCCGGTTCCGCCATGGAAATGCCCGTGCGCCAGGCGCTTTGCCTGCACGCCGTCATCGCGTTGCGTCACGGCTGGAGTTGGGCAAGCCCAAGCTACGCCCAGAGAGATTTATGAGCACCTCGATTTACGACACGAAGATGACGCTGGACGACTCCGGCTTCCTCGCCGCCATGGAAAAGGCCCGGGAAGCCGCGGACAAATCGATCAGCATGATGAGCGCCATCGGCGAGAGTATCGGCGGCCTGGGCGCAAAGGTTGCCGGTTTGTCGGCGCCGGGGATCGGAGCCTTTGCCGGGAATATCAAGGGCGCAATGAAACAGGCGCGGCAGGCCTCGCCGCCGGTCTCGACCCTGGAGGAACTTCGGCAGGTCTTCCAGCGTTCCGGGGTTTCGGGCAAGGACATGGGCGGGAGGAAGACGGCGCCGCTCGATCATTTCAAAACACACGACGCGGACCGCCTGGCCAAGCTCGGCCTCTTCATCGGCGGCGCGCCGCAGACGCCCGGCATCAGCGAGGCGCGCCGCACGGCCACCGCGACCGAGGCGATGAAAAAGGGAATCGATAAACTCGTCCAGGGCCTGCCCAAGATCGGCCTCAACACCGGCGGCGTCGCCCACTTCGCCTGATGAAACCGATTTCGCACGGAGGACTGAAAAGGACTGAAGAGAAAAAACCAATGAAAATCCCGATTTTACAAATTGTAAAAAACCTCTTCCCCCCTCTTCGGCCCTCCGTGCGAACCATCCGAACCCCTTAATTTATGCCCGCGCAAACACCAGTCTGGCTTGGCAGCACGGCGATCACCGAGTGTCCCGACTCGCCGCAGTGGTCCTGGGACGCCAACCGCATCAGCGTCACGCGCCACTACGAGGGGCCGATCGACGCCATCATGCAGAACCAGCCGGTCAACGGCCAGGCCTGGCAGGACATCCCGCCGGCCGTGCTCATCACCCGGTTCTCCGTCACGCCCAAGCCGGGCGGCATCGGCCACATCGAGGTCTACGGCGAAACTCCCGGCACCGGCAACTCCGCCACGCCCACTTACGAGATCGAGTGGGTCGAGGTCGACCGCCCGCTGATCATGAATCCCATCTTCGCCGTCGGCGGCGGTGGAACCTACGAACTCACCGCCCAGGACGTGGCGATGATCGGCAAGTGGGAAGAGGAGGACAATTTCGTGCTCAAGACGGCCTACCAATACAAGGTGCCGCAGGACAACACCAATCCCGGCACTGGCGACGCCGCGCCCACGTCGACCACCACGGTCAACGGCGTCACCTTCAACGTCTACACGCTATCGGCCAACGCCCAGGCTTACGCCGCCAAGCGGCTCAAGGGCATCGAGTCCTACCGCCTCTGGGCGCCGGTGGCGCGGCAGACCATCGAGAGCTACGACCTGCCCAGCGCGAATCCCTGCGGCGTGATCGAGGCGCCCCCGAGCGCGATTGGCGCGCCGTCGGGCTACACCTACCAGCGCAGCGCCCAGCGCGCCACCAAGACCGGTCGCTGGGGCAAGTGGCAGCAGCAGCAGGAATGGCAGGGCGCGGACACCATCGATACGGACCTTTACCCGAGCGCCTGATGATTTCGCACGGAGCATTGCAAAGGGCTGAAGAGTTTGGGGTTTCTGAAAACCAAAAAGCGTTCCTCTCTGTCAGTCCTCTTCGGCCCTCCGTGCGAACTTGATTCTTATGCTCTACCTCCCGCCCGACCCCAAGCCCGGCGAGCCGATCCGCGCCGACACGCTCACGGCCATCCTCAAGTACATCCGCCAGATCACGCCGCGCAGCTCGGGCACGTGCAACGTCCAGACCGGCGCGGGCGGTTCGACCTTCCGCCCGATCTTCCCCGGACGCCTGGCGCGGCTGCTCAGCGGCGCGCTGGCGTGGCCGTTCGAGGTTTACGACGCCTCGAGCGGCGGGACGCTCCAGGTGCGGATCAACTCGGGCGACGGCCAGGCGGGACAGATCAACAGCCAGCCCGCGCTGGTGAACGGCAACCCGATCACCACGCCGGTCGCGCCGGCGACCGCGCCGCTGCTGGCCGCGGGAACGGGCTACGTTTACATCAAAGTTTGGCTCAATTCGGACGGCTCTCTGAACACGGGCGGCGGCGGCGGGACGGGCGTGGACATTATCTTCTCGGCCTCGGCGCTGGCGAACCTGGACACGGCCACACCGCCGACGTTCGCGCTGCAGCTCATCGCGCAACTGACGCAGGTGGAAAGCGGAACGTCCGCCAGCCTCGCCGTGAGCAATTCGACGAACACGGGCTTTTCCACGTTCCAACTTTGCGGCGGTTCAGCCCTCTTCTGGTGAATTGAGTTTAGACATGATTAACAGGATTCACAAGATGAGGACTGAGCAACGCCAGGCTTCCCGCTGCCTTTCCCTAATGCCATTAATCGTGTTAATCCCGTCAAAAAAGTCATGAGCCGACCGGGATTCAGCGGGATGTGCAACCAGCCGTTCAACGGCAAGAAGCTATCGAGCGTCGCAATTTCGTTCACGGCGACGGCGGGCAACACCGGCGATTTTACGGGCACCGGATCGGGCTCGGGCAGCGCGACCTGGCCGCGCGACGATACGTTTCCCTGCTGGCAGACCGGTCCCGATTACCCCAGCGGCTATCCGCAGCCGAGCGTGGCGGTGAATAAATTCGCGGATTGCATTTCGGCGTGCTGCCCGCAATCGCCCGATGTCTTTCTCAGCCCGAATGCGCAGACGGTGGGGAGCTGGACCTGCACGCCCGCGTCCGGTCCGCCGGTCACGGGGAATTGGGCGCTTTACTGGTTGATCGACGCCGATACGGAGAACCCGGGCAAATACCTGATCCAGGTCGGGGCGAACGTGCTGGGCGCGGGCGGTCCGTCGTGCTGGGTGACGAGCGACCTGGTTTGGTCCGTGGACAACATCGCGCCGGAGGATTTGATCGGGTCGCATGAAATTTCGGTGAGCAACGACGATGGGGGAAGCTCGACCTGCACGGTGGTGATTTCATGAAGATCACGTATCAGCGCACCGCGCCGGATGGGGCGAAGGGGCCGGTGATTGTGGTAACCATCCCTCTGGTAGCAGCCGCACGCCGGGCGGCTGTTGATCGTTTCCGCCGGCCAGCGTCCGGCGGCTACCAGGCGAAGCGAATCGATCAGATGAGCAACGCGGAGCTGAAGGCGGAGTTGAAGCGAAGGCTGCCGTGCTGCGGGACTGCGCCCGAGGAATTAGCGCGAAGTGCAACTTCGCGATGAGCAAGGGCGCTCCCAAATGAAATTTGGGAGCGAGAGGCCGCGAAGACAGGCGGCAAAAGAAAAAACGGCGCCTATCGCGTTAGCCGCGCAGGACGCCAAGACAGCCATTCCCTCACACCCTTAACCTCACCCCGTTAATTCCGCAATTCCGTCCATGCCTCCTGCCTTTCCCCCATCGCGTTAATCTTATTAATCCCGTCTAAAATTCTCCCCATGTCACTCGGCACACTCATCCTTCCCTTCGACACCGGCGCGTACGGCAGCCCGAACACCGCCATTCTCAACGGCATCACCGACGGCTCGGTCGACGCCAACTTCGCCATGGTCCAGGGCGACCAGCTCTCGCTCGTGCTCTACCCGCGCGCGCAGAACATCGTCAAGGGCCAGCCGACCTCGACCGTGCGCCTGCCCTCCGGCGCTTCCATCGTCGTCACCGGCAAGCCGCTCGCCACCCCCGGCGCGGACAGCATCCTCTTTGGCGCGACCGGCTTCACCGAGGCGCAGGACGGCAACGGCAACTGGACCTACACCGGCGAGCTCAACCTCAACACCACCGAGCTGGCCGCCGCGATCGGCTCGAACCAGCTCAGCATTCCCGTGCTGCTCGTCATCGATATCGTGGCCTCGGGCGGCGCGCCGCAGCGCTATCTCGCCCTCATCACCATTTACAACCAGGTTTACAGCGGCAGCGAGGGCACGCCCGCGCCGGCCACGCCCGAGTTCCTGACCGAGACGCAGAGCGACGCGCGTTACGCGATGCTCGCGCCCGCCCAGGGCAGTTACCGCGTCAAAACGGAGACCGACGGCACGGTGAACCTGCAGTTTTACAACGCCACCACCCAGCTCTGGCACACGCTTTTCCCGGGCGGTCCCGCCGGCGCGATCGTGACCAACTGGGGCGTGGGAGAA
This sequence comes from Methylacidiphilales bacterium, assembly GCA_021272315.1. GTDB lineage: Bacteria > Verrucomicrobiota > Verrucomicrobiia > Methylacidiphilales > UBA1321 > JABDGH01. The sequence goes on from JAJSLI010000117.1 coordinate 7,712, forward strand.
AGTTGATTTATGAAACATAATGACCCGCACCCCCTCGCTCCCAAGTTTCACTTGGGAGCGCCATCTGCTTTCCGCGAAGATTCTCTTCGCGCAAGATCGGCAGTGAAACTGCCTCAGCAAGCGCGTTCCCAAGTGAAACTTGGGAACGAGAATGCCCGCGCCACGATCGCCGGGCTGGCCCTCGCCGCCCTCATCTGCGCGGCCGGCGCGCTGGCTGTCGCCACGCCGCCCACCACGCCCACGGTCGATACCGCGGCGGTCCCGGCCGGGACGAACGGCGCGCTCCTCGCCAACCTGAACGCGGGCGGCCACGCGATCACCAACGCGGCGACGGTCCAGGCCACCAACGGCTGGTTCAGCAACGTCGTCGCGACGAACGGGTTCACCGGCCCGATGGCGGCGACGAACCTGACGGGCGCGGTGACCAACAACGTCTTGGCGGCCTCGGTCACGTCGGCCCTGTTCACGGGGAACGCCTCCGCGCTGACGAATTTCCCGAGCGCGGCGACGATGGGCCTGGGCGCGCTCGCCACCTCGAACTCGATCACGACGAGCAACATCACCGGCCTCGGCTCGGGTGTTCCGGGGGCGCTGGCAGCGGCGGTGAGCGGGACCGGCTCCATTGTGGCGACGAGCAATGGGATGTTGACAAATCCCTCTTTCTCAAGCCCGGCTGCGACACGCACGGCGCTGAATCTCGCGCCAACATTCAACGTCTCCGATTATGGGGCGAAAGGCGACGGCAAGGTGATTTACGATGGCCTTTTTTATTCCGGTTCCAACATTCTCACCAGCACCTCTACGGCTTTCACGACCAATGACATCGGCAAATATGTCGCGCTGCAAGTGACACCTACGCAGCGGCAACTCGTCACAATCTCCGCCTATACGAGTTCATCGAATGTCACGCTTTCAACAAACGCGTTGGCTTCTTCGACCAACAGCGTTTCCGTCGCCAATGTCACCGACACCAATCCTCTAGTGCTCGTTCTTTCATCGGCCACCGGAGCCATCGTAGGCAGCACGGTGACAGTGACCAACGTCGGTGGGAACACAAACGCAAATGGCACGTTCACGGTAGCCAGCGTGCCGACGACGACCTCAATGACGCTTTACGCTCAGAACACGACCACCGCGATCAACGGCAATGGAACCTACACCAGCGGCGGGACGCTGACCATCTCGCCCGGCCCGCTGGTCTACGGCCATGACGACACAGCGGCGATTCAGAGCGCAATCACGGCGGCTTACAATGCCAACGGCGGCGTTGTCCAGTTCAACAATGCGATTTATTTTTGCGCTTCTTCTCCCAGCGGTGGGAGCTTCGGAAATTCGTGCAATTCGGTTTTGGAAGTTCCGGCAGCATTCCAGCCCATAGCGAATTTAACGGTGACGCTCAAAGGGGTTGCTCCGGCGCGCTTTGTCCAGTGGGGCCTCAATGAACAGTTCAACGTACCCTATGGCCAGTTGCTCGGAACAGGCGGCACGGTTCTTTATTTTCCCACGAGCGCGACCGGCGGCTCTTCCGGCAATTATCCCGCCGCGATTGCCGAGACGGCGTGGAACACGGCGCAAGGCGCATTGGCCAACTTCACCGTGACTCAGCTTGACGTCGAGAACCTGCAAGTTTTGATGGCTCAAAATTCGGGGTTGTCGGGTTTCCAGCTTGCGGACGTGGGCGGCGTAAAATTTTCCAATGTGGCGGTGACGACAGATGTCTATCCCGCCACCATGCCGAATCCCTCGGCCAACCCTTCATGGGGCATCCTTGGTCAATTCGTAAACAACGACAACCTTTCCGATTATCAAGACCTCTATATCAGCGGCTTCAACGAGGCCCTGTGCGTCTGCGAGCATACCGATATCATCAATTACCACGCCTACTACGATGTGAAGGGACTAACATTCACGACCGGCTCTAACCACGCCAATTTCCTCAATAACTATAATCCAGAGGAGGTCGCCTATCCAATCTACGCCGTGAGTTCGCTGGGCAATACCGGAAGTACCTTTCTCATTGGCTCAATGGATGACGAGATGATTAGCTCAGGCAGCACGGCGTCGGTTTCTGTCTCATGGTGCTACGCTGGAAATGATATTTATGATAATGGCTCTCAGCTTCATGGAGCGCTGACTTATTTCCACACGGGCCTTGGCACATCACCGCCTTCTTATTCCACCAATGGCGCTTCTTTCCTGACTCAAATTAGTGGTTTAACGGGTGTCGCCGCGCTAGCATCCAATGCGACAGACAGCACGGTGTTCAGTTCGTTTATTCCAAATCTCACGGCAGGAGAATATGGCATTTGGGAATTTGGAAAAAACTCCTCCTCCAGCAACAACGGTTATTTCGCCTACACGCAAGGCTCTTCCGCCAGCGCCGACATTGTCAATTTCGGCGTTTCGGGCGGCGAGGATCCGATTTTCTTTTTTGGCTCCGGCGATGTGGAGCTTGGTGGTAATCCCTCGGCGACCGACCCGGGGATTCCAGTCTACTGCAATGGCAACACGAAGGTAGCTGGGACGCTGACGATGACGGGGGCGATCAACTCTAACGCGATTCAAGCCACGACGAACGGCAGCAGCGCCGGGACGATGACCAGTTCAGAGCCATTTCAAGGCGCGAGCTACAAGAAGGTCATTATCTTTGCCAACGGGCTCAACACGACTTCGACAGTCTACCCGTTTCCCACCGCGTTCACGAGCACGAACACGCTGGTTGTCGGCGGCACGATCTCCACCGACGCCACAGTGACAGCGACGAGTTGCACGATCAACACGAGCACCAACACGACCGGCAGCGTTACCATCGAGGGGTATTGAGCCGTCTCTTCGGTCGTTCCGCGTCCGCAGCCTCGTAAGCCTTTTCTCCAACTCTTTTTAATCTTTTTGCGCGGTTATGGTAAACTTCCGAGACGCTTCCTCAGACTCCCCTTGACCTGCGATAACGACTCTGGTTATCTCAGGCCATCTATTAACGACCGCTTGGTACATCGCGCAATTTTGTACCTGGTCAAAAAGAATGATAGTGGGATTGGAACGAAGAATAGCGAGTGAAAATTTATTCCCAACCTCTACCCGATGTCTTTGTCATAGAGCCGAGTGTATTTAAGGACGGTCGCGGCAACTTTGTGAAGACCTATCATAAATTCGACTTCGTGCAATTAGGTATCGATTATGATGTAGCTGAAGAATATTACACCACTTCCCAAAAGAATGTAATTCGAGGCATGCATTTTCAAGCGCCTCCTCACGATGGAATAAAGCTGATTTATTGCATTAATGGATCGGTGCTGGATGTCGTCATCGATCTTCGCAAAAGCTCGCCTAAATTCGGTTCATATCAAAGCATTGAGCTTTCCAGTGCTAATAAATTAATGCTGATGGTTCCCGGCGGTTTCGCTCATGGATTCCTGTCACTGGAAGACCACACGATCATGGTTTATAAGAACACGTTTGTTTACGCGCCAGCTCATGACACTGGGATTCGATGGGACAGCTTTGGGTTCGATTGGCCCATTCGAGACCCCATTACGTCGGAGCGAGATCGATCATTCTCTTCTTTGGCAGATTGCGTTTCGCCCTTTCCATGAATCTCCTCGTTGTCGGTGCCTCGGGTCTTGTGGGGTGGAATTTCCTGAGAGTCGCTCGCGATGCAGGTCATCAGGTGGTCGGCACCTATGCGTCCCATCCTATTCCAGGCTTGCGCAATCTTAATATTGCTAATGCCGAGGCCGCTCGGGACTTGCTCGAAACTTTCAAGCCCGATGCGGTTGTCTGCTGCGCGGGGTGGAGTTGGGTTGATGGTTGTCAAAGAGACCCTAAGCGTGCCTTTCTCGAAAATGCCAAACTCCCCTCTCAATTAGGCCGCCTCGCCTTGCAATATAACGCGCGTTTTTTATATTTCTCCACAAGCTATGTTTTCGATGGCAAAGACGGTCCCTATGACGAAAATGCGACCACTAATCCCATCTCAATATATGGTGAATCAAAGCTTGAAGGTGAACGGCTTGTTCTGGAAGCAACCGAAGGACTGGCTCTTATCGCGCGAACCATGGGAGTTTATGGAGAGGAGCCGCAGCAGAAGAATTTCGTCTACCAGGTCGTGCGCAATCTCCGGGGCGGCAAATTGATGAACATACCCTCGGATCAGCGCGGTAATGCATCTTATGTCGCTGATCTTGCCCTAATGTGTATTTCTCTTTTAATGAGAGGAACGTCAGGCATCTGGAATGTGGCAGGCCCTGAACCAGAGCTTTATCGAAAAGAGTTCGCGCTCCGCGTGTCACATGAATATAAGCTGGATTCCAATCTCTTTCGTTTCATCACCACATCCGAACTTGGACAACCCGCCCCCCGTCCTCTCCAAGGAGGTCTGAAAATAGACCGGGCTATGAATGCCACCGGATTTAAGCCTTCTCCTTGGACCTCTTTTCTTATTCCGGAAGCTATTTAGACGATATATCGCACATGGTCACCCTACTTGTTCCCACCGCAAAGCGTCCCGAGCTGCTGGTAACCGCGTTGCGTTCGGTTTCCGAACAAACCGCCGCCAACCAAATTGCTGAAGTCATTGTCTCCGAAAGCGCAGGAGATTTCCGTTCGGGCGAAGTCTGCAAACAATTCCCTAGCCTGCCCATCAACTATATCTTTCGCGACCCGCAAATGCAGATGACCGAACATTTTTCGGCTCTCAAAAAGGCCAAGTGGTCGGGTGAATACACCGTTATGCTCCATGATGACGACTGGTGGACGCCTGATTTTTTGAGCAAGGGAATCGAGGCGCTGAATTCACATCCAAAAGCTTCGACGTTTTGCTGCAACAGCTACCATGTGCTGAGTGAACAAGACACTTTGCATTGCGGTCCGGACTTCGCTTTTTGGTTTGCGGCCAATTATCCAACTATTAAGCCCATCTGGGAAATGAGCCGCCAAGAGGTTCTCGTTGCTTGTTTATTACATACGCCCGCACATTACTCTACAATCATGGGCAGGGCGGAAGCCTTCCGAAGTTCGGCTGAGATCTATGATACAGGGAATATATGGGATGTCGATCGCATGTTTGTCTTCGAACTCTCCAGATACGGCACGTTATTGTATTCCCAGGTTCCGCAAGCTTTTTATCGATTTCATGGACAGCAGCTGACCACATCTTTTTCCGATGATAAAAAAACAACACAAATGTGCCAGACATCGGAATGGATGATCAAGCGTTCTGGCGAAACCCTGGAAGCGATAGGCAATCTCTTTTATGCGCGGATGGAGCATTGCCCAACGCACAAGCGCGGGAATCTTTATCATCTGGCGATGCAACCGTGGGCGCTTCCGCTTTTGGCGAAGCATCTGGGTGACTCCTCCGACATCGGCAAGCTCTATAAGCAAATTCGCAAAAGAACGCGGTTCAAGGAATGGATCAAGCCGTATTGTCCGCCCATCATCTTTGAAAAGGGGAAGAGCTTTCTCAATAAACGTGGGAAATGAGTTCTGCGGACGGCGGCAAGTTCGCTTGGCGCATTCGCTTGATCTTGCGGCATGCCACGTTCCTGTTTTGGGAGCGAGGGGGCAAGTTGAGGGGGTGCTTTCAAAATCGGACAGTCGCCTCTTGCAAAGTCGGAGGATGTTTCTATCTTGGGAAAAGCAAATCGAAATTTACATTTATGGCCACTTCCAATCCTACTCTGGGCGCCTTTAACCGCGTCGGCGCGTTGGGCGCTACTTTTGACACGTCCGGCACGATGACCCTCGACGGGACAATCAACAAGGCGGGCATTCTGGGCTTTCTCCTGGCGATGGCGTTTGCCTTTACCTGGACCGGGATGGCGCAGGCGGCGCAGGCGGGCGTTCCGGCGGAGGCGCCGATCATGATCGGCGCGATCGGCGGGCTGATCATCGCGGTGATCATTTCCTTCAAGCCGGTGGTCGCGCCCTATCTCTCCCCCGTCTATGCGCTGGTGGAGGGCTTTGTCCTGGCGGCGATCAGTTATCCGTTGGAGCAGATGTACCCGTATATCGTGCTGCAGGCGGCGACGATGACCATCGCGACTTTCCTCGTCCTGCTTTTCGCCTACAAGACGGGTCTTATCGTCGTGAACAATACGTTTCGCGCGGTGATTGTCGGCGCGACGATGACGATCTTTCTCTATTATTTGGTCGGGATGGTGGGGATGCTGTTTCATTTTACGCTGCCGGGGCTGGGTTTCCAGGGCGGGTGGCTTTCCATCGGGATCAGCGTGGTTTTTGTCGTCGTCGCGGCGCTGAATCTGGTGCTCGATTTTGATTTCATCGCCCGCAGCGCCGGGTCGGCCCCGAAGTACATGGAATGGTATGGCGCCTTCGCCCTGCTCGTGACGCTGGTCTGGCTCTACCTCGAACTTTTGCGGCTGCTGGCCAAGATGCGCAGCCGGAATTAGTCTCCTTGTTGCGCGTTCCCGGGTAGTTTTGGAATCAGTTTTATGAGCGAAAAATTTCCGCGCAGCCCTTACGATGCCATCGGCGGTCTGGTCTATTTTCGCCGGATGCTCGATAAGATCCGGCTTTTCGCCGCCGGGGAGTTGCCGAAGGTTTATCATCCCCACCTCGGGCGCGATTTCGACGGGCGCTGCCTGAATCTGCTCCACGTGAAGTATGAGGATGTGCGCCGCCAGGCGTTGGCGGGCAGAAGCGATGAGGAGGTCCTTGCCTGGTGTTACGAAAATGGCCGCGAGCCGAGTAATGAGGAGATCGAAACCTGGAGCGACTTCATGCGCAAGCGCGGCTGGCGCGACGCCGCGAGCGAGAGGATCGCTTTCCGGCTGAAAGAAGCCGGCCTCGAACACCGCGCCGCGGAAGCCGTCACCATGTTCGATTTTATCGACGTCGACGAGGGTCGCACGCCGCCCGATTTCAGCAAATGGCAGCCGCCGCGTTGAGCGCGCCTGCTTCCCCACGTTAGCGGGTAAACAGCCAGGCCCCAAGGGCTCCAAGGGCAATGAGAATGGCGAGCAGGAGCAGGTAGAACGTCCCTCTTATAATCCAATAGTGGTCGGGAAGCGTTTCGTCTCGTCTTTCCTTGAGGGCCTGCGTGGCAATCTCAATCGCAAATTTATCCGAGGGAAGGGAGAGGAGTTCCAGGGCTGTTTCGAGTTCGTTCACGCTGTATTTCCTGCACAGCTCTTGAAGGGGAATCCAGGGGGCATCGCCACGTTTCGCCTCCGCCATTTCCCTGGCAACCTTGTCCCTGATGGCGTCTTGGTGCTTGTTTTTCATGGCTTGGGTTGTTGCTACCATGCCGCGCCGGAAAAGAAAACCCGACAGATGTCCGGTGATGAAATCAGGCAGCGGGTCTTGGATCCCGCCGGAACGCACACGGGGTGACCGCTTGATTCAATCATGCGGAGCCAACGGGGCTCGAACCCGCAACCTCCTCCGTGACAGGGAGGCGCTCTAACCAATTGAGCTATGGCTCCATTTATAACTTGCTTGTGGCCAATTATTTGACCATTCATTCGCAACAATGCGAACCGTTTTAAGGGCGAAATTTCAAAATATCGGTTCGAGTCGGCGAAGTCAAAAGCAAAGTGAGGACAAAACTCGATGCGAAGACGCCGGAGCGGGCCGGTCGCAGGGTCAAACAACTTGCCTTTAGCACGCAAAAATCTAATTTGTGCAGGATGATGCCATGGCAGAACATGGTCCGTCGCACTTCAGGGATACGTGTCCCATGCGCGATGACGATTGCGATGTCTCCATGAAAAATATGCGAAAGGCCATCCGCGAGTGGATCGTCCTGCAAGTCCTCAGAGTTTATGCGGTGCTTTCCCGGTTCGTGCAGGTTGGCAATCCGCATGGCCGGGCGCCGACTTTGATGCCCGCGCCTTCCGAGGAAGAAACCTTGGGAACGTTCGAGGGGGGGAAGGTCTATTTGTTTCGCGACGCGATGGTTTCCGGCCGCCGGGGAGGGCTGGTCGTGTCCAATCGCAATCAGTTCTTTGCGAATCTAACTTATTATCACTCGGGCAGCCATCTTCACCCCAGCGCTGTTCCTATCAGGGTGCCGACTCCGGAAAAGCTGAAAGGGACCGGCGCCTATCTTTGTACGCCGCAGGCGGACGGAAATTATTATCACTGGATGATCGACCTGGTTCCGCGGCTCTGGCTGCTGGAGCAGGCGGGCTTTACCCCCCGCAACCTGGACTATGTTTTTGTAAACGGCGAGAATCGTGCCTGGGAAAAGGAAACGCTCCTGGCCTATGGCTTTCGTCCGGAGCAGATTTGCAACTGCACCAAAGTCAACCGCTATCAGATCGAGCGCCTGGCGGTACCGGACATAATCTCCAACTGTAAGGATTTCTATCGGGAATTGGAAGCGTGGAGGATTCGCTTCCTGCAGCGCCTTTTTCCAGTGGAGGCCTCACCGCAACGTCGCCGGCTCTTTTGCGGACGGAAAAAGGCTACCTGGCGCAGGCTGCTCAACGAGGACGCGCTTTATGCGCGGCTGGAGCCGTTGGGCTTTCTTAACGTCAATTGCGACGGCATGACCGTGAGCGAGCAGGCCCGCCTTTTTTCCTCGGCCAGCCAGGTTGTCGCCGTGCATGGCTCCATGCTGACCAATTCGCTCTTCCTGCAAGAGGACGCATTCGTCATCGAAATCAAAAACCGAAGCGCCGCGCCGGATTATAGCATGACCAACATCTATACGACGAGAAAGTGCCGTTCGTCAATTATCCTTGCCGAACCGACCCGCCAAGCTGGGAATGACTACGACACCAATCACGTTGATATTCTGATTTCTTCAAGCCAGATGGATGCCATCATTTCGCTCGTCGAGAAAAATTCCGTTCCGTGAAACTTCCCTCGCGTTTGCAGGGCCAGCCCAAAGGACAGCCCGCTTTCGACGTGCTCGCCCTCTGGATTTTATTTTCCGCCTGGTGCTCTCTCTCCGGCTGGTTGCTCTCCATCGTTGGGGCTTTGAACCCATGGGGCTACGGCTTGGGCTTTCTCGCCTTCATTGCCGCCCTGGCGATTTTCGGCCGGCAGCTTTTACTTTCTGAGGAGAAGTCTCCATTCAGACGAGGCAGGATGCTTCATTCCCGCTGGCTTCTCCCGAAAATTTGGCTGTCGCTGACGGTCCTCGTTTTCATCGGCGGCCTCCTCTATCAACCCGTCAACTATGATCACCTGACTTACCGCTTCCCGCGCATCCTTTTCTGGAGCTGGGAGCACCGTTGGTACTGGATTCCGTCTTTTAACCATCGGCTGAACCTTAGCGGAACCGGTTTCGAGTGGCTGATGGTGCCGCAGTTCATCTTTCTCCATACCGATCGCTTTTTCTTCCTCATCAATTTCATCTCCTTCCTGTTTCTGCCCGGGCTTGTCTTTTCTGTTTTCCGCCGGCTAGGCATCAGCCCACGCGTCAGTTGGTGGTGGATGTGGGTCCTGCCCTGCGGGTACTGTTACATTCTGCAGGCCGCCAGTGCCGGGAACGATTCCTTCGCCGCCGTCTACCTCCTCGCCAGCCTCCATTACGCGCTCAAGGCAAGGACCTCCTCCTCCCGGTACCTTGTTCTCTCTCTCCTTGCCGTCGGCTTGCTCACGGGCGCCAAGGCTTCGAATCTTCCCCTTGTCCTTCCCTGGCTCGTGACCGTCTTTTTCAACCGCCGCCCTCTCTTTGCCCCGTGCAAACCTCACCTGCTCGCGGTCACTCTTATCGTCACGGCCTTTGTTTCCTACCTTCCCATCGCCCTTCTCAACATACATTTCACCGGTGATTTCACCGGAGATCCTCAAAATTACAGCGAATTGAAATTGTCCAACCCCGTCAGCGGCATCGCGGGCAATTTCATCCAAATTGCCGCCGACAACCTCGCTCCTCCCCTCTGGTACAAGCCCATCTCATGGGACCCCATGATCCCGGCCCCGATCAAGAAACAGCTCAAACGCGATTACCCGCGGCTGGTGACCAAGACCGGTGAAATGCGAATCGACGAAGACGCCGGCGTCGGACTTGGCGTTGTCGCCGCCGCTGTATTCATGATCATCCTCCGTCTCAGGGCAACTCTCGGCCGATTCCGAGGCGCCATCCCGCGCAACCGCCCTGCCGTCTGGATTGCCGTCGCTGGATTTATCGCCCTCCTCGTCTATATGGGCAAAATGGGAAGCGAATCCGCCCCCCGCCTCATCGCCGCCTATTATCCGCTCTTTATCGTGGGAATTCTCCTCATGGTCTCTCTCGATGGTGAGGTCATCCGGCGCACCCTCTGCAAAATCGTTGCCGGCCTCGCCATGTTAAGCGCCGTCCCTCTTGTTGTGCTCAGCCCCTCGCGTCCCCTTTTTCCCGTCAACCTCGTCCTGAATTACCTTTCCCACGCGGGCGTGAGCCCGGGCCTCATCCAACGCAGCCACGAAGTGTACGACACCTACGCCACCCGCTACGACGACTTCAGGGACCTCCGTCTTGATATCCCCGAAACCGAAACCGCCATAGGCTTTGTCCATCCCGGTGACGACCCTGAAGTGTCACTCTGGCTTCCCTTCGGTTCGCGCAAAGTCATCGACCTCACGCCGAACCGGACTCTTGGGGAACTTCAGGCGCTCCACATCCATTACATCGTTGTCGACAACACCGCCCTTACCAATATTTACCACATCACCATCGATGAACTCCTCAAGCAATGGTCCGCCGCCATCGTCACCCAAAAATATCTCACCCTTAAAATTCAACGCGGCTCCGAACTCTGCTACCTCATCCATTCTCCCTGATCGCGGCCCAAACTGCCTTGGTCTCGAAACTCATGAAATCAAAATTCAACATCGCCATCTGGGCCGGCAACGGCATCGGCGGCACTGAAAAAGCCGCTGTTCTGTTTGCCGTTGAATTGGCCCGGCGCGGTCATCGCCCGGTTTATATAAGCCCGCCGGGGCCACGCGACGCGGCTCTGACGCAGGGGAATGTTCCACGCATCACCCCGCTTGGAAGCGCTTCCGCCCTGGCCGAATTTCTCAATACCGAACAAATACAGGTCATTCATCAACACGTACCTGGATATTTTCATCCCACCCCCATCTACGACGCCCTCCGACTTCTGGGCGGCCAACGTCCTCATTTGATCGAAACGAATATCTTCGGTCGGTTTGACGATCCCAAAGGCGATCCATGGATCGACTTCCGCTGCTTCGTCTCGTGCTCCAGCGCCGTGCAGGCCTTTCGGCGCAGCCGACGTTCCCTTACCATCGGAGCCCTCGCCAAGAGCACCGTCTTGTACAACCCTGTCGCCCCACTCGACGATGCAACCCGACAACGCCTTCAACGCGACGAAATCCGCCGGGAGCTCGGTCTTCAGGCTCACGAAATTTTTATTCTCAGATTCGGGCGCGCGGGACCCAAATGGAACCGGGACGAAGTCCGTGTCTTTCAACAAGCCCGCCGCCGCAACGCCTCCCTGCGCATCCTCCTCATGGAACCCCCCGAAGCCATCTGGCGCGAAGTTGAAGCCGGCCGATGGGGCGACGGCATCATTTTGCGGCGCGCCCTTTCCGACTTCGACCGCCTAGCCGCCCTCTACTCCGCCGGGGACCTTATGCTCCACATGTCCGACTGGGGCGAGAGCTTCGGCTACACCATCGCCGAAGCCATGCAGCACAGTCTCCCTGTCATCACCCGGTCGACGCCCTGGTGCGATAACGCCCAGGTCGAATTGGTCGAGCATGGCGTCACCGGTTATGTCTGCAACAGTCACGCGGGGGCTGCAGAAGGTCTCATCCGCCTCGCTGCAGATTCCATGCTTCGCTTGCAATTCGGCGCTGCTGCCGCCAAAAGAATCGTTCCCCTCTCCAATCTCGATCATGAAACCGACCTGCTTGAAGAAATCATCCGCCATCTCGTCGCCGGTGAACAGTTCCACGAAGTTTCGCAACGCAACCACGAACTCCTTCAGTTTCAGTCCACCTTTGCCACCCGCGAAAGGCGGGTTTTTGAATTGGAACTCCCCAGCATGAAAATCGCCCATTTGAAAGGCGCCTCCTATGGCGCTTACCGGAGCTTCCGCGCCCAAGTCGGCCGGTTCAAATCCGCCTTGAAAACCCGTTCGTAAGACCACCATGCCCGCCATCTCCGTCATCATTTGCACGCATGATCCGCGTCCGCATTACTTGCAACGGGTGCTGAATGCCCTCAAGGACCAGACGCTGCCGAAAGAACAATGGCAACTGCTGCTCATTGATAACGCGTCCAAAGAACCGCTGGCTTCCGCATGGGATTTGTCATGGCATCCCCAGTCCCGGCATATTCGGGAAAATGAGCTAGGCTTAACGCCGGCCCGTTTGCGGGGCATACGGGAGGCTACTGGTGAGTATCTGGTTTTTGTCGATGACGACAATGTTCTCGCGGCGAATTATCTGGAGGAGAGCATCTCGCTTTTTGAGCATTGGCCGATGTTGGGCGCCATCGGTGCAGGTGTCTGCAAAGGGGAATTTGAAATAGCTCCGCCTGAACGGATTTCCCGATATTTGGGCGGCTTGACCCTCTTTGAGCTGGACCGGAATTACTGGGCCTCCCTGTATGGCAACTTCAATAGCACGCCGATTGGCGCTGGTTTGTGTGTTCGGCGAAGCGTGGCCAAAGATTATGCGCAAAAAGCGGAAGCCAGTCCGCTGCGGCGGTTGCTCGACCATTCTGGCACGAAAATAGGCGGCGGCGGGGATTTTGATCTGGCTTTTTGTGCAATCGATCTTGGCATGGGCGTGGGCCGGTTTATCTCGCTTGAACTCACTCATCTCATTCCGAAAGACCGACTGACGGAAGATTACATGATTCGTCTCTGGGCGGGGTTTGCCTGGTGCCACGAAATTCTCCCTGCCCTGAGACCTGGAAGTCAGCGCGATTCACGAGCTTTATGGAAGACGAAGGTCCTGTTTTATCTGAATATTTGCCTGAAAAGGGGAATCGAAAGGCGTGTCATGATTGCCGCGGAAAGAGCGCGATACCAGGCGAGAAAACTGATTGCCAGTCATCTTGTTTCTCCGTGAACGGGGCTTGGGATGTGTTTCCAAAATCAAAACGCATAAAGATGCACGCTGATTTTCTAATTGTCGGTTCCGGCCTTACGGGATCAGTCATCGCGCGGACCCTGGTAGACGCGGGCAAGAAAGTGCTGGTGCTTGATCGCCGTGCGCATCCCGGCGGCAATGTTCACGATCATCTTCACGAGAGCGGCATCTGGATTCACACTTACGGTCCCCATTATTTTCGCACGAACGATGATGAGCAGTGGCGGTTCGTCAATCGATTCGGTTCGTTTTACAAATACGAGGCGGCACTCAAATCGTGGGTGGACGGCAACTATGAGAATTGGCCGATTGCGGCGGGCTATATTCGCCGGATAGTCGGAGAAAAGTGGGAGCCGGGGTTCAAAGGACACCCGGCCAATTTTGAAGAGGCTTCCCTGGCCATGATGCCGCGGGTCATTTACGAGAAATTCGTCAAAGGCTACAATGAAAAGCAATGGGGCGTTCCGGCGCATTGTCTTTCGGCGAATCTCGCCCGGCGTTTTGACGTGCGTCAGGACGACGAACCGCGCCTCACCCGGCATAAGCACCAGGGCATTCCAGAGAAGGGGTATGCTGAATTGATGCGACGGATGCTCGAGGGAATTCCTGTTTTGCTAAATTGCGATTATCTCAGGCAGCGGGACGAATTCAAATCCGCCGGGCTGATTGTGTTCACCGGGCCGATTGACGAGTATTTCGGCTTCGATTTGGGCCGCCTCACGTATCGCGGCCAGCAGCGAACCCACCAGTATCTTCCCGAGGTGGATTTTGCCCAACCGTGCGGACAGGTGAACAATCCTGATCCGGCCAACGGCCCCCACATTCGTACCTTGGAGTGGAAACATATGATGCAACCGGAATTTTCCAGCAGCATACGGGGTACCGTGCTCACGCGTGAAGTTACCGTAACGCCGGAGAACCCGCATAATTACGAATACCCGTTCCCGGACGAAGCCAACGCGCGGCTTTACAAAAAATACCGTGATCGGGCCAAGACGATACCCAACCTGCTTGTTTGCGGACGGCTTGGTGAATATCGTTATTACGGCATGGATCAAGCCATTGAGCGAGCCATGTTGCTGGCCAGGCGGATCCTGAACGGGCAAAAAGTCATGGTGGAAGAATGAAAGAGGGCGTGCTGGCTCCCTCAACGCCGACAAGCATTTCAGGCGTTGCGGCGACGCACGTTGCCGCTAAAGTGAAAAGATATGCAGGAAAGTTACATTCAGGAGTTGTTTGCCGAACGTATCGGCGGAAAGCGCTACGGCAAAGACACCGCCATCTATAAATTTGAGAAAATCAAGCGCGCCAAGCGCGCCGCTTTGCAGGCCAATCCCGGCGTGGAACTCTTTGACCTCGGTGTCGGTGAGCCCGACGCCATGGCCGATGCAGGCATCATTGAGACCCTCTACGTTGAGGCCCAAAAGCCCGAAAACCGCGGCTACGCCGACAACGGCGACGCCGTCCTCAAGGAGGCCGCCGCCAAATATCTTCGCGAAGTTTGCGGCGTGCCCGTCAATCCCGAGACGCAGGTGGTTCACTCCATCGGCAGCAAGGCCGCGCTCTCCATTCTCCCCGCGGCGTTGATCAATCCCGGTGACGTCGTTCTGATGACCGTGCCTGGTTATCCGGTTTTCGGTACCCACGCGAAGTACTACGGTGGGATCGTCCACAATTTGCCGCTGCGCGAGGGAAACGACTTTCTGCCCGACCTGAAAAGCGTCCCCGCCGATGTCCTGGCCAAGGCCAAGGTGCTTGTCCTCAATTATCCGAACAATCCGACCGGCGCCAGTGCCACACCCGACTTCTTTGCCGCTGTCGTCGCCTGGGCAAAGCAAAACCGGATCATCGTCATCCACGATTTCGCCTATGCGGCGCTCGTCTTCGATGGCATGCCGCTTAGTTTCCTGGCCACGCCCGGCGCCATGGAAGTCGGCATCGAACTCCACTCGACCAGCAAGAATTTCAACATGACCGGCTGGCGCTGCGGTTTCGTTGCCGGCAATGAACTTCTCGTCAAGGCCTACGGCGACGTGAAGGACAACACCGACTCGGGACAATTTCTTGCCATCCAGCACGCCAGCGCCTATGCCTTCGGCCATCCCGAGTTCACCGACCGCATTGCCGCCAAGTATTCGCGACGGATGGATTTACTGGTCGACGTCCTTCGCAAGGCCGGGTTCAAGGCCCGCAAACCGAAGGGCTCCTTTTTCCTCTACGTCGCCGCGCCCCGGCGCGCCGAGACGGGCGACGGCTCCGGCCGCGCGGTCGATTTCCCGAACGCCGAGAGCTTCAGCCAGTGGCTTATCGCGGAAAACCTCATCTCGACAGTGCCGTGGGACGACGCCGGCGCCTACGTCCGCTTCAGCGTCACCTTCTTGGCCAAGGATATCGAGGATGAAAAGCGGGTCGTCGGGGAGATTGGCCGGCGATTGAGCCGCTACACTTTCCATTGGTAAAAGAGGGCGCCCAGCTCGAATCAACCGGCAACGCGGCCTTGCCCTATTTGAAGACAACCTCTAAATTGCGCCAGACAAGCGTGCCTCGCCGCTCAATCGCATGTACATCATCTCCGCTTCCTTTGATCCTGCCCTGGCCTGCCTGAAAGCCAGCGAGTTGCTGGCGTTGGGCGATTCCCCCGAGCGGCTGGCGGAGCGGCTTGGCATCAGGAGGGATCTCGATGTTGTCAAGCAGGGTGTCGCGCAAGCTTCCTTCATCCGGCTGATTAACGACCTGGCCCGGATTAAACAATACCTCGATGTCGAGAAGCAGATCGAGGATATCCAAAACGGCAAGACCATGCTCAGTTTTCTTGGCGCCGGTTACAAGGAAAAGCAGATCGCCAAACACAAGGAGGAACTCCGCAAGTTCGGAGCTTTGGTCGAGACGCCGCGCTGGTTTTACAGCCAGCCCCGGGTCAGGCTTCTCTCGGCCATCCGCGATTATGCTCTTGACGGCTCGCAGCAGGGGGATGCGGCCTGGAAGGAAGTCGACGAAAAGACCCTCGTTTTTCCCATCGCCGAAATGTACGAGAACTCGGACCGCGCCTTCGCCGAGACACTGATCAAGGAGATGGAAAAGCCGCTTAAGGACGTCGATCCCAAGTTTCTCCTTGAAAAAATGGAGGGCAACCGTTCCATCACCTTTGACTTCAGCGCGGGAGTCGCCACTTACTACGTGCCCGCCCCCGCCCACAGCGATTGATTCCGGCGACTATTGAGACGGCGGGGTCGTGGCGCCCTGCGTCTGCGGCGCGGAGGCGCCATCGGCTGGCGCCGAGCTCGGTGGGGGAAGCTGGTTTGGATCCACCCGGGTCACGTGAAAAACCACCCCGCCATTGTCGAGAAGCTTTTGGGTGTAGGCCGCCACCTCCTGCCGGTCCGTCAACTGGCGCAGGCCGTTCGCGATGATGGAATGGGCCTCGGCTTCCGATAGTTGCGTGCTTGGGTGCTGGTCGGTCACCTTCAGGAACTCATAGCCCATTGCTGTTTCAAACACAGGGCTGACCTCGTTCAGTTTCGTGTGGAAGGCCTCGTCGTCGAAGCCCGCCTCATTCTGGCCTTGCGAGAAAAAACCGATGTCGCCGCCTTGGGTCGATGAATAACGGTCCTCCGACACTTGTGCCGCCACCTTGGCAAAATCCTCGCCCTTCATCACCCGGGCGTAGGCTGCGTCGATGGCCTTTTTCTTCGCTGCCTTCGCTTCCGGCGGTGTTGTCGGGTCCACCATGATCACAATCCGGCTGGCGCGGACCTTCGGTGGAATCACGAACTGGTCCTTGTGCTGGAGGTAGTAGTCGTCGACCTGTTGATCGGTCGGTTCGTCGTTTTTCAACGCCTCCGTCTTTAGGACCTTCTCGATCAGCACATGATCGCGGACGTTCTTTTTCACGTCGTCCAGCGTGACGCCCAACTCTTTCATTTTCGCGTTAAAATCGGTGCCGGGGGGAAGCTGGTCCTTAAAGGCCTGCAATTGCTTCTCCGTTTCCTGGTCCAAGTCGGGGAACTGGAGGGTCGCTGCTTGCGCCAGGATCAGCTTGGTCTTCACCATGTTGTCGAGCAGGCCGGTTTGCAGGAGCAACATCCGGTCGGGGCCGACTTGATCGGGGGTCACGCTTTTCTCCTGAAGAAAGGCGTTGATCTCTTTGTCGAGTTCGCCGCGCGTGATCTGCCATTGGCCCGGCTTTTCCGCCACGATGAACTTCGGGTCCTTGGGATCGGTCACCGCGCGATGGCAACCCGCCAGCGTGAGCGCACCGCAAGCCAGAATTGCCATCAGCAGGCCTGGAAAGAAACGAGGAAAAATCGACGAAAAACGGAGAGTGGGGGAATGGACCATTCTCTGGTGTAGCTTCTACAGGGGGTCGTGTAAATCGTTTCCGCATCCATTTTCCCGAGCTCCAATTAGGTTTTATCCCTGCGGCTTGCCCTTCAAGTCGGCCTGTGGCATTCTGAAAATCCACCCATGCCACGAATTCGCGCCAAGGTTGTCCCCAAAAATGGCGCGGCCCTGCGTCCATCACCCGCCAAACGCGCTCCTGTTTTCACCCGGGAAAGCCAGGCTATTTTCACCCGCTTTGAAAAGGAGGTTGGCCTGCCCCTGCTCGCCTATTGGACCTCTTCCGGCGGCTCCATCTGCCAGAATGACGTCATGGCCATGGCGCAGTTGCTCGAAACCCGCAAACACGGCACGGCTGTCGGCCTCTTTCTCAAGTCGGACGGCGGCAACCCCGAGGCCGCCCTGCGCCTCGTCCACCTCTTGCGGAGCCGCTTCCGGCGCGTCATTCTCTACGCGCCCTTCGAGTGCGCATCGGCCGCCACCATGGTCGCCCTCGGCGCCAACGAAATCCACATGGGGCCGACCTCCTATCTCACCGCCGTCGACACCAGCCTCAAGCACCAGCTCTCGCCCGTCGATAACCGCAACGAAATCGTCTCCGTCAGTCAGGACGAAGTCTCCCGCATCCTGCGCCTCTGGAAGGAGCAGCGCATCAGGGGCAACCCCTATCCCGAGGTTTACCGCTATCTTCATCCGCTCGTCATTGGCGCGCTCGACCGTTCCAGCTCCCTCTCCATTCGCATCTGCCAGGAACTCCTCGGTTACCACATGCCCGACGGCAAGCGGGCCGGACGGATCAGCCGCCAGCTCAACTCCACCTACCCCTCTCACTCCTATCCCATCACGGGTCGCGAGGCGCGGAAGCTCGGTCTCAATGTCCGCGACCTCGGTGCGAAGGAAGCCGCGCTTCTGCGCGAACTCAATGCCCTTTACTCCCACATGGCCAATCCCATCCTGACCGACTACGACCAGGAAAATCATCACAACCACGAGATCTGCAACATCCTCGAGATTCGCGACCGCCAGATTTACTACCAGGTCGACAAGGACTGGCACTACCGCAAGGAAGAACGGCGCTGGATCGCCACCAACGACAAATCGGGCTGGAAACGGGTGACCTTCAAAAATAACCGGTGGGTGCCCGAGACGTTTTATATTCGGTAATGTCCATTGATAGCGGCGGTCGGCGCTTGAAGTGTTTATTCATACCACCAACAGTGCCTGGCGGCGTTTTTAACTCTGTAGGGACAAAGGCCTTATGATGCTGAAAATCGGATTGCTGGGAGCAGGCTGGAGAGGGGCGTGGTTGGCGCATGAGGTGGAAAAGTCGGGGCTTGGACGCGTCGTCGCGGCCCACGATACCAACCGCCCCTTTGCGGAGACCATGCTTAAAAGGCTGGATCTGAAGATACCTTTCGTCGAGCGTGAATCCATTTTAAACGATGCATCGCTGGACGGAGTGATCGTAGCCACGCCCGACGATTGCCATCGCCATGATGCCTGTGATCTTTTGCGTTCGGGGAGGCCTGTGCTCAGCGAAAAGCCCATGGCCATTCATATCGAGGATTGCGATGCCATGCTCAAGGTTCAGCACGAGACCGGCCAATCTCTCCAGATCGGATTCAATCTCAGATTTCATCCCCTCTATCAAAAAATGCGCGAGATCGCGGCATCCGGCAAATTGGGAAAAATCACCACCGTATGGGTCCGGCATTTCGTGGGATTGGGTGGGGATTTCTATTTTCATGATTGGCACTCGGTGCGCGATAAAAGCACCAGCCTCCTGCTGCAAAAGGCCACCCACGATTTCGATGTCATTCACTTCGTAACCGGAGCCTATACGAGGCGTCTGGTGGCCCTGGGAAACCGGGCCTATTATGGCGGCGATCGTGACAATGAGCTAACGTGTCCAGCCTGTCCCGATCTCCATACCTGTCCGGAAGCCAACCGCAATCCGGATAATCCTCGCAATGAATGTGCCTTCCGGAAGGAAATCGACGTCGAGGACAATGAAATGGTCTTGCTTGAGCTGGAGAACGGCATCCTCGCCAATTATTCCCAATGCCATTTTACCCCTGATTACCACCGTAATTACGTCTTCATTGGCACGAAGGGACGGATGGAGAGCTTTGAACCCATGCGGCGGGTCAAAGGTTGGCAGGACGACTGCCGGATTGAAATTTTATATAGGAATTCCACTGAGCGTGAAACGATACGATTCGATTCCGAGTCGCCCGGTCATGGCGGCGCCGATATAAGAATGATAGAAAACTGGCTTGCCGCGCTTCGTGACGGCGTCTTTGACCGGGAAAATCCCATTGCCGGTCGGCAAAGCGTGGCCGTCGGTTGCCTGGCGGCCGAGAGCCTCCGCAACGGCAACCCTTGGATGTCTCTCCCTCCCGTCCTCTACGACCACAAGAAAGGGATGTAAGAATTTTCCGGAAGATATCTGCGCAACGCATTCTTTTGGCAATCGGTCATCCTGAACTTGTCGACGGATCAGTTTTCATGAAATGTGGCGCTAAATGAAAACGCGACTCCATATCGCCTATCCGATGGTCTTTGTGACCGATTTTGCCAAGGCTGTTGCGTACTACAAAACAAAATTGAGATTTAAGGTGGACTACCTGTATGGAGAACCACCCTTTTACGGAATGATTACACGAGACGGGGCCAGTTTTCATCTGCGGCACGTCGATAAACAGCCCATGGACCGCTCTGAAGAGGACTTGCTGACCGCAGTGATTTTGGTCGAGGGGATCAAATCCCTTTTTCTTGAGTTCAAAGCAAACGGAACCGAATTCCATCAAACACTCAAACTTCAACCGTGGGGAACGAGTGATTTCATCGTTAAAGATCCGGACGGCAATTTATTGAGTTTTGCGAGCGCCAAAAAATAACGGATTGACCGTTATCATGGTCCTATCCGGTATGGTAACCTTGTAAATCAATCTTTCCGCCTGAACGCGCGCGGGAAAATCGATTGGGCGCACATTCGAAATAACCCACGCGTAATAACCGGTAACGAAAACATGCCCATCTTTTCGGGCATCTTCTTCGGTCCAATCCCGCACTTCTTCAATATCAATCACCGCAACGGCCAAGCCGTCAGGATCGATGTCCCCAGCGTGATCCAATCTTCGGCGGTTTTCCACGATCAACAAATTCTGCACAGGAACCGTCGGCGGTTTCCACGACCTGATTTCGAGCGTTTTCTGTCCCGCCACGATCTGCGTTGCCGCCGGATAAACGATGGAAAGGGCATCCAGCAGCATGGCGTCATTCCACAAAAATCTTTCCAGCTCGCCGCCGGGCAAACCGCCCCGCGCTGAGATTCACCTTCGCCGGAATCCGGTGTTCGAGCAGTCCGCGCACCGCCTCCACGTCCGCAAAGTTGATATCCTTTACGCCACGGTGCTGCAGCCAGCGCAGAATCGTCCGCCGTTGCCGGGCGAGGGGACCTTTGCGCAGGGCGTTGACCGGAAGTTCCGCGCCTCCCGCCGTCTCCGCGCACAGCGCGTCGAGCCATTCGCCTTCGGCCCTTTGAATTTCCGCCCCTCGCCATAAATTTTCAACCACCTGCCGCGAGACCTGCTTTTGCAGGTAGGGCAGTACGCGCCGGCGAATCAGGTTGCGCCGATGCCGCGTATCGGCGTTCGTCGCGTCTTCGCGCCATTTCAGTTTGTACCGCCGCGCATAGGCTGTGATCTCGGTTTTCCAGATGCCGAGCCACGGGCGATGCACAATGAGGTCCTCCCGCACGCTTACCGGGTCCATTCCCCTGGCCGCCGCGCCGCTCCCGCGCAGGAGTTGCAGGAGAAACGTCTCCACCTGGTCGTCGGCATGGTGGGCCAGAATGAGGTGCGAAATTTTCAATCGCCGGCCAGTCCGCGCGAAGAAGGCGTAACGCGCTGCCCGCGCCTCGGCTTCGCGATGTTTTTTTCCCGTCTTACGCATCCTGCCCTCGACATAACGAAGCCCGAGTTGCGCCGCCAGGTTGCCCACCCATTTCGCATCCGCCTTGCTTTCCGGGCGCCAGCCATGATCGAAATGGGCCACGACCGGCCTGCGTCCCGATTGCACCAGCGCGTGGAGCAGCGCCGCCGAATCGACCCCGCCCGACACGCCCGCCAGCAGCGATTCGGGCAATCCGCTCAGCGCGGCCTCACAGACGGCAACGGGCGAAGTCATGTTTCCGGTTTACCACGCGACGTCTCCCGCGTCTTGCTCTCTCTTTAGCGGTGCTGATCGCGGCAGCATTATTTTAAGGGCGAAGCGTTACTGCCGTCCGCAGGACCCGGTCGCGGCCCAATCCCGGTAAACGTCGAGCGATTTCTGGATCACGGGAAGGGCCTCGATGGCGGAAAGGATGTCGTCGACGACGACACGCTTGTTTTCGAGCGTCTTATAGTCTTCGAAGAAGCGCTTGATGACGGCGACGCGGTGCTTGGGCAATTCATGAACGTCGCGGTAGGTGTTGTACTCGGGGTCATGGACTCCGACGGCGATAATCTTATAGTCGATTTCGTTCTGATCCATCATGGTCATCAGCCCGATGGGCCGGGCCGTGACCAGCGTCAGCGGATAGACCGGCTCGGCGGCGAGGATGAGGACGTCGAGCGGATCGCCGTCATCGGCCAGCGTCTGCGGAATGAAGCCGTAGTTGGCCGGATAGAAAACGGCGGAGTGCAGGACGCGGTCAAGCTTGAGCAGGCCGGAGGCCTTGTCGAGTTCGTACTTGTTGGAGCTGCCGAGGGGAATTTCGACCACGGCGGTAAAGGACGAAGGAGGGCCGGGAGCGACATCGTGCCAGGGATGAAAGGGAGGCGTGCGCCGGAAGGGTTCGAAGGGTTTCATGGCGAGACAGCAAGGTGTCAGGGCGTCGCGGGATTTACAAGTACCTATCTCAAAATTAACCAAAGGCATGCCGTCCGTCGGACAATGGTCGCCTTGGACGGGCTGTATTCTTTCCGGGCGAAGTGTAATTGCCGTCCGCGGGGCTGTAAATTTTGAAGAAAACTGCTCTAATCGGGCATGGGGGAAAGTTTCGACGATTTCCAAGGGCGCCTCGGCCACGTGTTCGCCGATGCGGAATTGCTGCGCCAGGCGCTGACCCACGCCTCGTACGGGCACGAAAAGCGGCAGCGGACACCGGACAACCAGCGGCTCGAGTTTTTAGGTGACGCGGTGCTGCAGCTTGCGGTGACCGCGGAGCTTTACCGGCGCTTCCCCGAAATGCCGGAAGGACAACTGACCGTGCAGCGGGCGCGGCTCGTGAACCGGAACCATCTCCAGGCGCTGGCGCTCGAACTCGGGCTTGGGGAGCAGTTGGTCCTGGGCCGCGGCGAGGAGAACAGCCAGGGCCGGCAGCGGCCTTCGATCCTGGCCGATGCGATGGAGGCGGTAATCGGCGCCATTTACGCGGAGGCGGGCTGGGAACCGGCACGGGCAATCGTTTTACGGTTGATGGAGCCGTCGCTGGCGGCAATCACCGACGAGGGCGGCGCGGCGGCCAATCCGAAGGGGAGCTTGCAGGAGAAACTCCAGGCTGGAGGGGACAACCCGCCGGCCTATCGCTGTGTTTCCGAGTCAGGCCCGGCTCACGCTCGGGTCTATGAAGTGGTGGTTGAGTGGCAGGGGTGCGAACTCGGCCGTGGCCAGGGCGCAAGCAAGAAGGAAGCCGAGACGCGCGCGGCGGAAGCGGCGTTGGCGAAGCTTTAATTCTCTTCCCAAAGATAGGCCAGATGTTGGCTTGCGTCCCAGTAGCCGAGAAGCAGGGCGGCGATGAGTCCGAAAAACATCAGCGCCATGGAGAGCCGGTTGGAAATGTGAGTGTTGTAATACTGCTGCATTTCCGGCGTGGTCTGACCGAAGAGCGTTTGCTTGATGCGCGGGAAAGCGACGATAAGAACCAGAACGATGATAATGATTGCGTTCAAGGCGTGAAAGAAGAGGACGGCGCCGACGAGTATCACGGCGCCGATGAGCCAAAACCAGGGCGAAACCGCCGCGCAGATGCGCCCTCCGTCCAGCGGCGGAACGGGAATCATGTTGAAGAGATTGATGACGAAACTGGCCGAGGCGACCGCCATGAGCCATTCCTGCTGCAACTGGATCGCGGCATACCAACAAATCCACGAGCCGATGCAGCCGGCCAGCGGACCACCGTAAGCCATCAGCGCCTCGGTCCAGGCATCGCGAGGGTTTTGCTTCATCGTGATCATTGCGCCTAAAAGTGGGATAAAAAGAGGGGCGCTCACCGGAATACCGAGCCATTTGGCGGCGATGACGTGGCCCATCTCATGGACGAAAATCAGAAAGACGAAGCCGGCGGCGAACGGCCAGCCGAAAGCCCAGGAATAAATCCAGATCATCAGCAGCATCGACAGACTCGTCTTGAGCGACTTGAGAACAAGAACGCCGAACTTGGCGACGACGATGGCTCCGGCCACGATCCAGCCCCAGATTCCCTGGGGTTTGGGTTTGGACGGCGGTGGCACCTGCATGCCGGGAGGCAGGACCTGGAAGGTCGGTTCCATGTTGCAAGTATGGGGCAGGCCGGGTGTGCTGGCAACTCGCGGGAAGAATGGCAATCCTATCTCGTGATGGCGGCGAGAATTTCGGTTCGGTGATGGAGCCAGAGATGGCGCATTGATCCGGCGAAGCGGTCGGGCGATTCCTTGATCTGCGCCTCGAGTTCGTCCGGCCCGATCCACCGACCTTCGGAAATTTCTCCGGGATGAAGCGTAAACGGGCCCGCGAGCGGCCCGGCGACATAAATCTGGATGAACTCGTGGCCGGTTTCGGGACAAGCGCTTAGTTTGAGCAGCGGTCGAAGTGCGAGCGTATGGTCATGCCAACCGAGTTCCTCGCCCAGCTCGCGCCGGGCGGCGGCGGGGTAGTCCTCGCCCGCATCGACGTGGCCGGTGCAGGAGGAATCCCAGCAGTCGGGGAACGTGTCCTTGTCCGGGCTGCGCCGTTGCAGGAAGAAATGGCCATCGGCATTGTGGATAAGAATGTGGACGGCGCGATGGAACAGGCCGCGGGCGTGGACTTCGCGGCGCGACGCCTGTCCGATGACGCGATCCGAGGTGTCGACGACGTCGAAAAGTTCGTCGGAACTGGCGGAGGAGTCCGGGCTGGCTTTGGCCATCATTTCTAAATGACCCATTCGACGTGGCCGTCGCTGAGTTTGTAGATGCCGCCGATGATGCGGATTTTATTCTGCGCGACGTATTGGCTGATGACAGGCGTGGCCGTTTTCAGGTTCTTGACGGTAAGGAGGACGTTTTCGCGGATGGCATTATCCAGCAGCGAGCCGGGTTCGGGCAACGCGGCTTCAACGGCGGGGCGGATATGCTCGACCAGTTGGGGCAGGTGGCCGGGCAGTTCCGCGCCGTCCTTGACGGTCTTGATGGCTGCGTCAACCGCGCCGCATTTTTCGTGGCCGAGCACGACCAGCAGCGGCGTGCCGAGAAATTGCACGGCGTACTCGAAGCTGGCGACAGCGTCCTCATCGGCGAAGTTACCGGCAACGCGCACGACAAAGAGATCGCCTAGGCCCGTGTCGAAGACGTACTCGGGCCCCACGCGCGAATCGGCGCAACTGAGAACGCCCGCGAAGGGGTTCTGCCCTCCGATCAGCGCTTTGCGCTCGGCCAGGAAATCATGTCGCTTCATGGCACTCTCGACATATCGGCGGTTTCCCGTTTTCAGCCGTTCGAAGGCCTCGTCCGGCGAGATGACGTTTTCCGGCTTGGGCGTTTCCCCGGCGGCCAGAAGCGCGCGGCTCGAGAAGGCGAGCCCGGCGGCCATGCCTCCGGCGAGTTTAAGAAAATGCCGGCGGGACCAGGCCGGCGCGTGGTTCACAGATGGGTTGCCGCATTGGGTGCACATGGGATCTCCTGAATTTCCGGGTTGCTTGGATGAAGAGTCGTTACAACGTCCTATAGGCGACGACGGTTGCGCTGGCGACTCTTAATCGACTGTTTTGGCTGAAATCAATTGCCTGTAAAACATCTTCCCGGTAGATGTTCAGAAGAGGAAAATTACCATGGAAAGCATCACTATAAGCCGTGACGGTCAACAGTACGGACCTTACACGCTTGAGCAAGTAAACGGCTATCTGGTCACAGGCAATTTGGTGCCTTCCGATCTGGCTTGGAACGCGCAAACTTCTGTTTGGGTTCCTTTGGCCTCTTTGCCGGGCATTCAGTTTACGGCTCCTCCACCTCCTGTTCCGCGCCAACGCAATGCCGTCGTCCTTGTTTTGATGGCCGTGGTCTGGTGGCTTGCCATTTTCTTCTTCAGTTTTATTGTCGCATGTTTTTTGGCCGGCATGGTCGTCGGCATCATGCATCCAGGCGATCTGCAAGCCGGCCTCGAAGCACGTCGAACCATTCCAAGTCTGCTCGGACTGCCGTTGCTTTTTGTTACGCTCGGACTGTCCATCTGGCTGACGGTTATCGGAAAACTGCCTGGAACCCGAAAATAAAGAGCGGGACATCCAAACGGAGCTCATGCCAGCGGCTTGGCAAGGCGCCACTCGTTGCCGTCGGGTAGCGGCTGGTGTTCGACTTGGCTGAAAACGCTTTGCAAGAGATGGAGTCCCAGCCCGCCGGGTTTGATGTCCTCCAGCGCACGGCCTTTTAGCTTGGCCGGATCGACCGGTGGACCGTAGTCGCGCAGGTGGAAGTGGAGATGACCGTCGGCGATGGAGGCCGAGAGGACGATCCGCTTGTCCTCGGAACTGGCATAGGTGTGGCGGATGACGTTGGTCACCGCCTCGTCGGCGGCCAGCACGATGCGACCGCGTTCAAGATCGGGGAACCCCGCGGTTTGTGCCCATTGCTCGATGAATTGGCGCCCCAGCTTGCAGTTGCGCGCCGACGAGCTGATTTCGAGTGTCGGGGGAGGCTTGGTCAGGACCAGCGCGAGGCAGGCGTCGTCGTGCTGATGGTCGCTGTCGACGAAGTCTTCCCAGCCCTGCCACGCCCGGGCCAGCACATCCGCGCAGGATCCGGCCCCGAGGCTCGTGCGCAGCCGGTCCGCGCCGTATTCCTCGCCGGCGCGATTGCGCCCCTCGTTGATGCCGTCGCTGAAGAGGAGCCATTTTTCGCCCGGCTGGCAGGAGAACTCGGTGGCGGGAAATGTGAACTGCGGAAAGATGCCGAGCGCCAGCGTGTGCGGCACGACCGCCGGTTCCCACGTGTCGTTGTGCCAGCGCCACGGCTCGAATTGTCCCGCGCAGATCACCTCCATGGTTTCGCGCTGCGGGTCGTAGAGCAGAAAAGTCGTGGCGGCGAACCGGCCCGCCCCCAGCCGCTGGCAAAGCGCGTCGTTGAGCGCGCCGACATAGGCCGAAAGGCCCTTTTCCGCCGTCGACGCGCGCGCCTGCATTTCGGTCGTGATTTGCGCGGTGCTCAATGCCGCCGGGATGCCTTTGCCGCTCACGTCGCCGAGCGCGGCGAGGAACCGGTCGTTGGGCAGTTTGATCGAGGCGTAGAAGTCGCCGCCGATGGTGCGGGCCGGGCGGTAGTGCACGCGCATTTCGGTCCGGGGCAGGCTCAGTTCCTCGGGCGGCAGGTACGATTTCTGGATTTCCATCGCCAGGGCCAATTCTCGGCCCAGCTTCGCTTCCTGGTCGATCTTGATTTCGCGGTCGAAACGGACGAGCGCCCCGGTGACAATGTTGGTCAACCCCTCGAAGATGTCCTGGTCGAGCTGGGTGAAGATGGGCCGCCCGGCGGGATTGAGCGCCTGAAGCACGCCGAAGCAGTCACCCTTGTCGACCAGCGGCGCGCAGAGCATGGCACGTGTCACAAATCCGGTCTTCTGATCGGCGGTGCGAAGCAGGCGCGGATCGTTCTGCGCGTCGTCGATGCGCATGAACTTGCGCTCCTGGAAAACGGTGCCGGCGATCCCCTTGTCCCACGGGATGCGAAAGGCGTTAATCGCGTCGTCGCGGCCCCGCGCCGAGTAGATAATGAGCTCGCGGGTGGCGCGGTCCGGCAAGTACATCGAACAGGCCTCGGCCTGCATCATGACGCACGAGTACTTGAGGATGTTTTCGACGAGGTCGTCGAGGCTCGTGAGTGAAAAGAGATTGCGCGCGGCCTGAAGCAAGGCGCGATAGCGCTCCTGCATGGTCACATCGTCCACGCGGGCAGTCAGACGACTCAGATGGCCTGTGGTGGCGAAACGCTTCTCGTCATTCATCGTGGTTGAACGAAAAGAGATTGGACGCCGCCAGCAACAAAGCCCGGTACCGCTCCTGCATCGCCGAATCTTCCATGTTGCCTAATAGGGTGGCGCAGATAGGCCGCTCTGGCAAATCGGTTCTTAAAAGCGGTCCGCCGTCCGCGAACTCATCTTCCCCGCGAAAAAGTGGTAGACCTGCCTTTCCAGTTTCGCCTGGGGCACCGGCAACACTGTCTCCGATGCCACTTCCAGGCCGAGTTCATCCACCAGTTTCGCCAGTGCGCGCCATGGCGTGCTCGTTGTCTCGACCGCGAAGCCGATTGCCGCTCCCGGACGCAGCGCTGCCACGATCTGCGGCAGCGCAACATAATAGGGGACGTAATCGCCGATGAGGCCCACCGTCACCGCAAAATCGTACGGCTTGCGCAATGGTGGAGATTCCTCCGGCAGCAGCAGGTTCGCCCTGAACAATCTGTCGTAAGCGCCCGTCTGGCGCGCCATGTCCAGCATCCCCGGCGAGAGGTCCACCCCATCAAGCGGTGTCAGCAATCCCAATTCCCGCAACGCGCTGCCCAGCACTCCCGACCCGCACCCGAAATCGATCCCCCGCGCTTCCGGAGTTAATAGCGGCATCAACGCCCGTGCCGCACCCGCGGGCACGCCGCTGGCCAGGATCGCCTCGTGGTATTCAGGCCCGAACCGGTCGAACGCCGCCTGTACTGCCGCGCACGACCCGTAAACCTGGCCCCATTTCGTGTCTTCAAGGGAATATTTCATCGAGGCGCAACCTCAAATAGCGTGTAGGCTTTTTATTCTACCATCACGACGCATCCTCATGAAAAAAATCATCAAGACCGACCAGGAATGGAAACAGCAGCTCACTGACGAACAGTACCGCGTTACCCGCGGGAAGGGAACCGAGCGCGCCTTCTGCGGTGTTTTTTACGACAACCACCGCGAGGGTGAATACCATTGTGTCTGCTGCGACCTGCCCCTCTTTTCCTCCGGGGCCAAATTCGATTCCGGCACCGGCTGGCCCAGCTTCTTCCAGCCTGTTGCTGAAGAAAATATCGAGACGGTCACCGACCGCTCCCATGGCATGGTGCGCGCTGAAATTCTATGCGCTCGCTGCGACGCCCACCTCGGTCACGTCTTCGAGGATGGCCCGCCGCCCACCGGGTTGCGTTACTGCCTCAACTCCGCCTCGCTCACGTTCGTCGACGCCGATCCGCAAAAAGCCGCGGCTGCGAAAACCGGTCTCGTCCAAGCCGCCTTCGGCGCCGGTTGCTTCTGGGGTGTCGAGGCCGATTTCCGCAAGCTCCCCGGCGTCCATGAAACCGCTGTCGGTTACATGGGCGGCACGCTGAAAAATCCGACTTACGAGGACGTCTGCACCGGCCGAACCGGCCACGCCGAGGTTGTCCACGTCGAGTTCGATCCCAGGAAAACCAGCTACGAAAAGCTGCTCGAACTCTTCTGGTCGAGCCACAACCCCACCACGCTCAACCGCCAGGGCCCCGACGTTGGTACCCAGTACCGCTCCGTGATTTT
Source organism: Methylacidiphilales bacterium (assembly GCA_021272315.1). Taxonomy (GTDB): domain Bacteria; phylum Verrucomicrobiota; class Verrucomicrobiia; order Methylacidiphilales; family UBA1321; genus JABDGH01. Next base: position 36,824 of record JAJSLI010000117.1, read on the forward strand.
TTACTACACCCCGGAGCAGAAAACCGCCGCCGAGGCCTCCAAGGCGAAGCTCGAAGCGTCCAAGGTCTTCCCGCGTCCCATCGTCACCCAGATCGTGCCCGCCCCCGAATTTTACCGTGCCGAGGAATATCATCAGCGCTACCTCGAAAAGCGGGGACAAGCCAGTTGCTCGATACATTGAGTCTTGACTCAGCCTTTAGAGCATTGGATACATCCGAAGACCGTGAACTGTGGAATCATTAATGGTGTTTTGCACAACTTTCTCAAAACGTACACAAGCCGCAACACCGACTACCATGGTTATTGTTTGTTTGGCATGCTCGTTGATGATTTGAGCGAGATCAGGATTGATCTATTGAGTTCGAAAGAAGGAACGATAGAGGACACGCCAACAGCGGCAGTTGTACGGTTCGCCATACAGAAATTCCGAGAGCAGGTCATAAAGGCGGGAGCTACTGTTTCATTGGTCCGAGAAGCATACCTCCACATTACGAAATTGCCTGATGTGACAAATGGATTGGTCAATGGTCGAATGTGTGCAGGTCACACCGTACGATTTGTGGCTAAAGTCGTATCAAAACACGGCAAATTGTATGAAAGAGAGATGTCATTGTTCGTTGCACCTCATGATCCTCGAATTGAGATACGTAGTGTCCGCGTGGGGTGATTCCAAACCAATTTCAAACTGACCACCACGCGTCCATTTGACTCATTGACCCAACCACTCGCCTGTCCGATAATGGCACGATGGCCGTCGAAGTTCCTTCAACCGTGAAACCGTCTCCCGCGCAAAAATCATCCGCCGCGGAGGCGCCGGTGCGCACGGAAATCGAGTCGCTTTACGACCGGTACGTTGTGCCGACGGTGAACCGGGGTCTGACCCTGACGCACGGCAAGGGCCGGCATGTCTGGGACGACAAGGGGCGGCGGTACCTCGACCTCGGCGCGGGCGTGGCGGTGAGCAGCCTGGGCCACGCGCACCCGGCGATCCAGGAAACGCTGGCGCGGCAGGCCGGCCTGCTGATCCACAGCTCCAATTACTACTACAACGAGGGGCAGGCACGGCTGGCGCAGCGGATCGTCGAGCTGACCGGGCCGGGCAAGGTCTTTTTCTCCAACAGCGGCGCGGAGGCCAACGAGGTGCTGATCAAGCTGGCGCGCAAATTCGGCCACGACTCGGGCCGGTACGAGATCATCACGGCGCTCAATTCCTTTCATGGCCGGACGATGGCGACGGTCTCGGCCGCGGGGCAGGACAAAAACAAACACGGCTTCGAACCGCTGCTGCCGGGCTTCACTCACGTTCCGTTCAACGACCTAGCCGCCGTCGAGGCGGCCATCACGCCGAGGACCATCGCGGTGCAGATCGAGGGCATCCAGGGCGAGGGCGGCATTTTCGTCGCAACGCCCGAGTACCTGCTCGGCCTGCGGGAACTGACCCGCAAACACAACCTGCTGCTGCTCTGGGACGGCGTCCAGTGCGGCTATTTCCGGACCGGTCGGTGGCAGAGTTACCAGCGGATTCTCGAAGGCGTGCCCGGTGGGGAAGATTTCACGCCCGACGCGATCGCCATGGCCAAGTCGCTCGGCGGCGGCTATCCGATGGGGGCGACCTGGATTCGGGAGCCCTACCAGAACGTGCTTGGGCCGGGCAGCCACGGCACCACTTACGGCGGATCGCCGATGGCCTGCGCCGTCGCGCTCGCCATTCTCGACGTGGTCCAGCGGGAAAAGCTGGCCGACAATATCCGCGCCCGGGGCGATGAACTCAAGCGGGGCCTCGAGGCGTTGGTGGGAACGCGGGGCATCCAGGGCGTTCGCGGTTACGGCGGCCTCATCGGCCTTGTGGTCGAGGGAGAACCGTATCCCGCAATCGCCAAGCTGGCCCAAGCGGGCCTCATTCTCATTCCCGCCGCAAACCACACGGTGCGGTTCCTGCCGCCGCTCAACGTGACCGCGGACGAAATCGCCGAGGCACTACGAATTGTCAAAGAGAGCTTGTAGGCGATTGGGGAAGAGACTCGATGAGAGTTCGGGCCGGGAAGGGTTTGTGCAGGATAAGGCGAAGAAGGGGATGTTCGGGGGCTTCGCCGATGGCGGCGGGATTCCCCGACATCAGCAACAAGGAACCTCTCCAGCCTTGGGCGTAGGCTCGTCGCGCCACCTCCAGGCCGGTCATCTCGGGCATCTGGTAATCGGTAACCAAAACATCATCTTCCTGCAGCGCCGCCAAGGTTTCGGCGGGATTGGTGAAACCAACGGCTGAACACCCTGCGGCCCGCAAGCTCACGGCAAGCGTTTCGGCCAGTCCAGGTTGATCGTCCAGGATTAAAATCCTCATGGGACAATTCGGTGCTTTGCTTCGTTCAGGAATCAACCCGGGTTGCGGGGTTACCCTGGCATGCGGGCGAGGGTGATGCCTTTGCTTTCCCACTCGGGAAGTTTTTCGGCGATGGCTTTTCGCACGAGATTACTGGGCGTGACTCCGTGCTTTTTCGCCTGATGGATGAGCCGCGCCCGCGACCGCTTGCCAACGCGCACATTGGTCGGTGCAAGGTGGCGCTTTGCTTTCATTGCAATCTTTTGTATCGCAACGTAAAACAACCCGTCAACACAAAGCTATCGGCTTTACCAAATAGCGCATTGCGCTACGTTTCCCGGCATGGCTTATGACGCTTCCATCAATGTCCGGTTAAGTCCTCAGACGAAGGCCCGATTGGAAGCGCTGGCGCTGGAATTCGGCGTCAAAAGCTCCGATCTCATCCGACAGGCGGTCGAGGATTATGTCCGCAAGCTGGAAGGGGCTGAAGTCATCGAATTTCGCCGCAAGCCGCGCGAAGAATCGGCGGCGCGCTTGAACGAGAGGAAGAAAAAGTGACCACGAAATCATGGCCAGCCATCGTGTTCACATTCTCTAGTTTTTTGGTGTGGCGGCTGGATACTTGGATTCGTCGCTGATTCCTCCAGGCTGAAGGTGGCATGGCGCGTGCGTGTTGGGCTCCGTGGCCCAGCCCTCCAAGAGCATTTTTTTCCAAAAATCGATGTACGGCCTCTACATCGGCGCCTTGATGTTTCTCGGCGTTATCGTCATAGGGACCACCGCCTACCGTCTCGAAAATTGGAATCTCTCCGACGCCTTCTACATGGTTGTTATCACTGTCTTTTCGGTCGGCTATGAGGAAGTCGAGCCGGTCTCGACCCCCATGCTTCGCGCCATCACCATGCTCATCATCGTTGCTGGCGATGCCAGCAAGGTCTACTTTGTCGGATCGCTGATCCGATTTATCACCGAAGGAGAAATAGGAAAAGCTATGGAAGAACATCGAAAATCGAGAGACATCGAAACCATCGGCGGCCACGCCATCGTCTGCGGATATGGCCGAATCGGGCAAACCCTGGCCCGCGGACTTGTCACGAAAAAATTCCCCTTCCTCGTCATTGACAACAATGCCGAGCGAGTCGCCCTTGCGCACGGCCACGGCTTCCAGGCGCTCATCGGCGATGCGGGCGACGAAGGCACTCTTTCCGAGGCCCACATCGAACGGGCCGTCGTCCTCGCCACCGTTCTGCCCAACGACATGGTCAACGTCTTCATCACGCTTACCGCACGGAACATGCGCCCCGATTTGCGCATCATCGCCCGCGCCGAAGACCCCGCCACCGAAAAGAAACTCAAGCAGGCCGGCGCCAACGAAATCATCCTGCCGGCCTTTGTCGGCGGCATGCAGATCGCCAACAGCATCACCCATCCCTCGCTGGAGAGCATCCTCAAGGATGCCGGCCGGCACATTAAGAACGATCTCAAGGAACTCGGCGTGGAAATCATCGAGCACCGCGTTGTGGCCCATGGCGTCGACGACCGCAAAACGCTTCAGCAATTGCTCAAAGGCATCGAAACGGGTTGCATGGTTCTTGCCATCAAAAAGCCCGACGGCACGCTTCTTCAGCATCCGCCCGGCACTTATCGTCTCGAAGCTGACGACACCGTCATGATGCTTTCCCATGGCCGTCTTGTTTAAGACGCATGTTGAAAAAGCCCGAATAGAACAGGGTCTCGGGACCTCCCGCCACAGCTTCGGTGATAAGCACCGTTCAAAATGGCGGGAGATCCTTCGACAAAATCGCGTCGCCTACTTGGCGGGTGTGTAAATCTGGTCGAAAACGCCGCCGTCGCCGAAGAACTGTTTCTGGACGCTGCCCCAGCCGCCGAAGAGATCCCCAATGGTGAAGAGCTTGATCGTGGGGAACTGGTCGGCATATTTCGCCTCCACACCCTGGTCGCGCGGGCGGTAATAATTGCGGGCGATGATGTCCTGCCCTTCCGGCGAATAGAGATACTTCAGATAGGCGGTGGCGACGTCCTTCGTACCGTGCTTTTCGGCATTCACGTCGACCACCGCGACCGGCGGCTCGGCCAGGACGGTCTGGCTCGGGTAGACGATTTCAAAGTCGTTGGGATTGGTTTTCTTGACCGTGAGGAGCGCCTCATTTTCCCAGGCGATGAGGACGTCGCCTTCGCCGCGCTGTACGAAAAGGATCGTGGAATCGCGGGCGCCGGTGCCGAGGACCTTGACGTTGCCGTAAAGGGCCTTGACGAAATCACGCGCCTTCTGCTGGTCGCCGCCCGAGGTGTTGAGGGCGTAGCCGTAAGCCGCGAGAAAATTCCAGCGCGCGCCGCCGGAGGTCTTCGGGTTCGGGGTCACCACTTCAACGTCCGGTTTGATAATGTCAGGCCAATCCTTGATTCCCTTCGGATTGCCCTTGCGCACGAGAAGTACGATGGTTGACGTGTACGGCGAGCTGTTGTCGGGGAAACGCTTCTGCCAGTCCGGCCCGATGAGCTGGGCCTTGTCGGCGATGGAGTCGATGTCGGGCGCCAAGCCCAGCGTAACGACATCGGCCGCCAGACCCTCGATGACCGCGCGAGCCTGTTTGCCCGAACCGCCATGCGACTGGCTGATGGTAACGTCGTCGCCGGTCTGCTTCTTCCAGTACGCGGCAAAGGCCTGATTGTAATCCTGATAGAGCTCCCGGGTGGGATCGTAGGAAACGTTGAGGAGATTGATTTGCTTTGCCGGGGCAAAAGTCGAGCTTAAGCCCAACACAAGGATGACAAGAAACAAGGATAGGTTTTTCATAATCTCTATTATTTCAATAGGAATTAGACAGTATTGGCTGGCATGTCAAGCGCGACGCCTCATTTTTATTCACATGAATTTATAACCTATTCTCAGACAGACTCTTTGAAAGTTCAAAAAAAAATCGTAATATCAGGCTATGCCTTACATGACCCTTCTCCAGACGACATTGCTTTTAACCGCCTCCAACACGTTCATGACCCTAGCCTGGTATGGGCATCTGAAATATCTTCACCACAAGGCGCTTTGGATTGTCATCCTCATTTCGTGGGGGATCGCCTTCTTCGAATATTGCTTCCAGGTTCCCGCCAACCGGATCGGTTTCAAGGTTCTCGACGGCTACCAGCTCAAGATATTGCAGGAAATCATCACACTGCTGGTGTTCGTCGTCTTTGCGAAACTGGTACTGGGTGAAACCATGAGATGGAACCACATGGTCAGCTTTGCCTTTCTCGCGGGCGCGGCTTGGTTCGCGTTTGCCTACAAGTCGGCGTAGGGATTAATGCCGCGACGTGAAAGCGAAGTGACCGAAGTGGCCACATTCTATCCGGGCGAAGCGTTACTGCCGTCCGCCAGGACCGCACGTTCGATCAATCCGTCAACCGCGACGGCTTGGGCCCGTAGCGAGACCAACGCGGCGCCGAGGTTCGCGCTGAGCAGGGTCGGGGTAAGGCCTTCCTCACAACCCCGTTCGCCCAGTACTAGGTCGGCGGCGTGACCGTGAAGCCAGACCCCGAGCCGCGCGGCGTCAATCGGCGCGAGCCCCTGCGCCAGCAGAGCGGCCAGAATGCCGGTCAGCGTATCACCGGAACCGCCGGTGCTCAGTCCCGGATTGCCGGTCGTGTTGATGAAGATCGGCTGGCCGGGCGCGGTCACCAGCGTCCGGGTTCCCTTGAGCACCAGCGTCACGTTGTGGCGGTCCGCAAACTCACGCGCGACCGATTCGCGTTCCTCTGCGCCGAAAGAACGTCCGAGCAACCGCGCCATCTCGCCGGGATGCGGCGTCAGAATGACGGGCCCCTTTGCCTCGCGCAGAAGATCAAGATTTTGCGCAAGCGCATTGAGAGCGTCGGCATCGAGGATGAGCGGACGGCCCGTCGCCAGCGCCGCGCGCAAGATTTCAAATGTTTTTTCGTCAACGCCCAGACCCGGCCCGATGGCGAGGGCCGAGGCGTTTTGCACGACCGGCGACGTCCCGCCGCCTTCGGGCCAGCCGGAAACCATCGCTTCATGTGGTGATTGTGCGGCCACGATGGCATGGACCTCGGGTCGCGTGACGACGGAAAGGAGTCCCGCGCCCATCGCGAGGGCCGCCTGGGCGCAGAGGGCGGGCGCGCCGGTAAAACCGGGGCTTCCGGCGACGATGACCACCCGTCCGAAATCGTTTTTGTGCGAAAGCGCGCTGCGGCGGGGGAGCAGGCCGGCCAGTTCCGGTCCGACCAGTACCTGGCGCGGGGTGGAGGCGATTTGCACGCGGCTCCAGGGCACGATTTCAAGGCGGCCCACCCACGCCGCGAGCGCTTCGCGGACGAGCACGCTCTTGGCGAAGCCGACCGCCAGCGTCACGTCCGCGACCACGGCGGCGTCGCGATGGTCCGGCGCGGCCCCGTCTTCGCAGGCGGCGAGGCCGGTCGGCAGGTCGAGGGCGGCGGTGCGGAAAAAATTCGAGACGCGCGCGGCGTTTGTTTTCGTGACGATGCCGGCCAGGGGTTCGCGCAGCGGCCCGCGGGCCTGGATGCCGAGCAGCGCGTCGATTACCACGCCGTCACTTCCCGGGAAAGCCAGGTCGTCGTGCCACGGGACGATTTCGAGGTTCGGGTAGGGGCCGATCAGCCGGTCGAGCTGCGCGCGCGGCAACTCGCCCAACTGGCCCTCGGGCGCGGAGAGGACGACCTGCACCATGCGTCCGCTTTCGGCCAGGTGCCTCGCCACCACGAGGCCGTCGCCGCCGTTGTTGCCCCTGCCGGTGAGGATGAGAAAAGTTTGCGCCTGCGGATAGAGCGCAACCAGCCGCCAGGCCATGGCCTCGCCGGCCGCTTCCATCAGGGCCGCCGCGCTTACGCCCGATTGAAACGCTTCCTGCTCGCGCGCGACCATTTCCGCCTGAGAAAGGACGTCCATAAGATCACTATACGTCGTGTACGAGCTGCAAGCGAGTCTGCGACTTGCACCCGCCTTGGGAGTTGGCGTTACCGATCACGTTTGGAGCTTGAAAGAGGTGATTGCGCTCTTGGATTGATCTTGAGGCAGCATTCGCTCAAAGTTGTGTGGCCTTATGCCCTTTTCGTGCCAACTCAAGCTTCCTCCATACAATGATTCGCCTATTGAGGCAAAGCTTGTGTCGTGGGAGAAGGAGTCCTTTGGAATGCTTGAGAGGGGCGATGTTATTGCCAATATCACAATTGGCGGCGTCCCGCATATATTATGTGTAAATTTCCCCTGTGGTTTTGTTTCAAAGACTGCACGAGCGGGAGATGTAATTAAGACCGGGGACCTTGTTGCCGGCTGTGGTGCCGACGGGGAAAACATTCCGTACGGGCGCGATTATTTGTTTATCCAAACGCGTAGCAGTACCCCGTAAAAAGCGCTCGGCTGGTGCTACAACCCAATCTCATCCGCTGACGGAATCCGGTAGGCGATCGGCTGGCCCAGCAAGGAGCGGTCGAGAAGCGCGACTTCCAGCCCGTCAGCTTTGAGCGTTTCCTTCAGCTTCGCCGCGTTGGTCGGCACGGCGGAAAACTCGATCCCCTGGTCCTTCGTGCCGCGCAGCTTGGCCCAGACCAGTAGGCGCAGCGCGGAAAGCGCCGCGGCCTTGAGCGTGGTCCGGTCCAGCGCGGGTTTCGGGTCTTGCGCGAACCAATCCTTCGTCACCTGGCGCGCCCCGCTGATCACGGTGCCGTGGGCCAGTTCGGCGCCGCTTTGCGCGGTGAACGAACCGTCGTAATCGACCCGCCAGATAAAATCGTCCGCGGGCGTCGCGCCCAGTTCGGCCAGGATGCCGCGAAAGAGGAGCGGCGCGGCGAAGATCTGCTCGAACGCCGCCTTCAGGGCGGGGGCGAGGTTGTAACTGACGAGCCGCCGCGCGGTGACATCGCTCGGCGACCGCGCGAAGCCCTCCAGGTGCGCCGCGTCGATCACCGCCTGCCGCACCTTTTCGATGTCGGCGGGATGACCGAGGCTGCCGAGCGCGAGGTGATCGTAAATCTCGAAGAGCTTCGGCGTCGGCGACTTGACGGTGAGCAGCAGCACGCCGGGATCGGCGCTGAGGGCGACCACCGGCAGGCCGGGCGCGATCTGGTCCTCGATGTATTCGCGGCGATTGGTGATCGCCTCCAGCCAGCGGTAGGGTTCTTCCGTCATGTCGGTTTAGGCCACGTTCAGTTTCACCGGCACGTTGCCTTTGATCGCGCGCGAGTAGGGGCAGACGGTGTGGGCCGTCTTCACGAGTTCTTCGAGTTGCGCGCGGTCAACGCCGGGCGCCGTTGCCGTCAGCTCGACTTCAAGCTGGAAGTTGCCTTCGTCGGTCTGGCCGATGGCGACTTTGGCCGTGATGCCGAAGTCGGGCGGGAGATGGATTTTCTTGAGGCCGGCGACATACTGGAGCGCGCTGCCGAAGCAGGCGGAATAACCCTGCGCGAAGAGATGCTCGGGCGTAATGCCGTCGCCCTTGCCGCCGAGCGCCTTCATCAATGAGAATTTGACGTCCAGCTTGCCGTCGGATGTGCGGCCTTTGCCGTCGCGGCCGCCGGTGGTTGTTGCGGAGATGGTATCGAGCACTTTCATGGGATTTCCTTCCTGATGGGTTAAGGGCTATTTCTGGGCCGCCTCGAGGGCGGTGAAACTCTCGCGCAAAGTCTCCACCGGCACGGCCCGCGGGCCCTCGCGGGTGAGGAGTTTGACCTGCGGGAAAACATGCGAGCGCCGGTCGACGCCCCCGGTCGCGCTGTCCGATTCGGCGGCGACGTCGAGCAGTTGCAACGCGAGCTGCACCGCCTGCTTCTCGTCGCGCAACGAGGTCGGCTGGCCGCTCCAGCGGTTGATCCATTGCAGGACGCTGCGGGCCGCGGGCGAGCCCGAGCCCGACACGGCGAAATCGACCGCCTGGAACTGCGCGCCCAGCGCGTCGTAGAAATAGAGGCTCGGCTCCGGCTGATGATGGGAGTCGCGCGCAGCCAGGATCGGCACCACCGCGCCCACGCCCTGCAGCGTCATGGGCAGGTTGTCCTTGATGAGCTTGCCCAAGGCTCGGACCTTGGCGCCCAGGCTCAACCCCTGGAGCTGGCTGCGCCGGTAATATTGAAACGAGGTCTGCAGCGTGCGCGCCATCTCGAAGGCGACGGCGGGCGATCCCGCGATGGCGATGATCGTGTCGCGGTCGAGATCGATCACCTTGTCGGCGCGGTCGTACATGATGATGTTGCCCGCAGTGGCGCGGCGGTCGCCCGCGATGAGGACGCCGTCCTTGTAATGGAAGGAAAGGACAGTGGTCGCCTCGACCGGCGTGGGCGGCGCGGAGGCATGCAACGCCTCCGCCGGCGCGCGGGAATTGCCGTGCAACCGCAACAACTCCGCGAAGTCCCCGGTTCCGGTGGCGCGCGCGCCTTCCGGCCCGCCGGGGAGAGGGCCAAAGGAGATCATTGGCCGGTGCGTTGGCGATAGCGTTTGGCCTGGTCGGGATCGACCTTGCGCATCCGCTTGAGCAGGTCGTCGACGTTGGGGCGTTCGACCTTGGGTGAGGAAGGGCCGCCACCGGGGGCGGGAGCGTCGGGGCCGCCGCCGGAGGGGCGCGTTTTTTGGTTTTGATCGGGCATAAAGTAAATGTAGTTGCGGTTTGACTCAGTTCAACGGCTATCAGACAGGTTTCAAGTCCAATTCGCGGATCAGGTCCTGGATCGTCTTCGACTTGTCCATCGCGGTGATCATCTCCTCGAGGCGCAAGCCGGGGAAGGCCTGGCTCAGGTCGAGGCGGAACATCTGGTCGCCGACCTTGAAGACGAGGTTGTCCCACTGTGCCGTCTTCATTTCGCGGGCGAACTTCAGCACGCTGCGCCCGCGCAGGTAGGCGCGCGAAGAAACCGGCGGATGCTGCACGGCGTGGATGATTTCCGCCTCGCCGATCATCTGTTTCATTTGGCCCGAGGCTTCGAGCGCGTAGAAAAGGCCCTCGTCGCGCTTGAGGAGGTGATATTCGAGATCGAGGCTCTGCAACCACGGGCTGTCCCACTCAATTTTCTCCTGTTCGCGGAAGGCGTCGAGCAACTGCCGCTTGGCGGCCCAGTCGAGCCGGTCGTTCAGGGTGAGGGGGCGGCTTTCAAGCGCCTCGATGGTTTCCTTCCAGTCGGCCAGCACCTGTTTCTTCTCGGGGTGGTCGAGGTCGACCCGCTTTTCCACCCAGCGGATGAACTCGTACTGGAGATCGACCGTGCGGATGGTCTTGCCGCTGGCGAGTGTAATCTCCCACCGGAATGATTCGTCGCGGGAAATCAGCCGGTGCGCCTCGAGCGGATCGGCCAGCGACCACCACGCCGGCGCGTCCTCGTGTTCCAGCGACTCGAGGATCAAGGCGGTCGTGCCGATCTTGAGCCACGTCGCGAATTGGGAAAGGTTGGAGTCGCCCACGATGACGTGAAACCGCCGGAAGCGCTGCGGATCGGCGTGCGGCTCGTCGCGGGTGTTGATCAACGGGCGCCGGTTCATC
>JAJSLI010000144.1 GCA_021272315.1 Methylacidiphilales bacterium
ACCGGGAGCCTTGAGTTCGGCTTGGGCGAGCAAGTATTCCGTGGAGGTCTTGAGATTGGTGGCGAGACATTTCTGGAAATCGGCGGTGGCGGCGGCGTGCTCCCCGGACGCGAGGCGCTTGAGTCCGGCGAAGTACCAGGCCTCGCAGGATTGTTCCCGTTCCTCTTCCGCAAGCTGCGACGCAGCAGAGGCAAAAAAGGCAGGTTCATCCATTTGCCCAAGAAGAAACCGGGCCACCTTGGAAACCCATTCATCCGGGGGTGCGTTCCAGCCCTGGGCCAAGGCGGCGGCGAGTTCCGGGCCGGCTTGCGCGAGCTGATTTTGGGCAAGTCGCACACGCCAGATCAAAAGATGGGAGTAGTCCGCATACATGCTATGCGGCGCAACCGTGCCGACCATCAGCAGATCGGCGAGCGAGCCGACCCAATCTCCCTTGGCCTGCCGGACTGTGGCGCGGCTGTAATAAGCTTCCGCATTGTCCGGCGCGAGGGCGATGGCCTGGTTGTAGGCATCCAGTGCGCCATTGAGATCGCCCAAAATCTGCCGGATGTGGCCTATGCTGCAGCGTGCTGAAACATAGGACGGTTTGAGCCTGGCGACCGCTTCATATTCCAACAGGGCTTGCCCAAGTTGGCCTTTTTCATAAAAGACGTTGCCGAGATTATTATGAGCGGGCCAGGCGTCGGGATTGTGCCGGAGTGTATAGGTCCAGAGCCTTTGCTGGCTAAAAAACTTTTTGGCATACCCGCGGCTTTGCCCGGTCAGAAGCGCCAGGATCACCATCACGACCGCCCAGCCGGCGAAACGTAATCCCGGAGGCACCCGGCGATCTCCTGTCTCCAGACCCGCGACGGCCAGACCGATCAAACCCTCGATCGGCACGTAGAGAAAATGGTCCATGACCCAGGTGAAGTCCATGTAACCGACAATTCTTGCACTCACGAACGGAGCCAACATGATGAGAAAATAGCCAAACCCGAGCAGGACATGACGTCCCCAACCGGCGCGATGTTGCCAAAACCAAAAGAGCAGCCCGACCAGGACCGGCAAGGGCAACAGTTCGGGCAGGGAAGGGGGATCGATCTTCCATTGGGAATAAATGGGCAGCAAGTGCGTCGGCCACACCGCCTTCCAGAAATAAAACGTAAGCGAGGAACTGATCTGTGCCAGCCGGGGCAAAACCCCGTCCAGTTCCGGCTTTAGGTAGACGACGTGGTGAAGCTGGGTGTACCAGATGCCGCAACGGAGGGTGACCCACCCAAGCGTCAGCGAAACGAGAAAAAAGGGCGCGCTGGCTTTCAAGTCGTTCCACCCAAAGCGGCCTCGTTTCCACCACGCATAAAGCAGGATGACCACGGGAAACATGACCAGAGTTGTCTTGCTTAGCATCGCCAGCAGGAAAAATCCCAACGCCAGCAGGTAATCCCGTCGTGAGCCGTTGCCGTCGTAATCGAGATAAAAGCACATCGACAGCAGAAACAGCGGCATGGAGAGCGTGTTCTTCAATTCCGCGATCCAGGCCACCGATTCGACCTGCGCCGGATGAATGGCAAAGAGCAGCCCGCCGAGCCACGCCAGACGCAAGCCCAGCTTGTGGAAAAGCCGCCAGACCAGCAGCGAGGCGGTGAGATGCAGGACGATGTTGGTGACATGATAGCCAAAAGTGTCGTCGCCCCAGAGATGCCATTGCGCCCACTGGACGCTGGCCTTGAGCGGGTAGTAATCGAGCTGTGTGCCCGGCTTGAACCAGATGCTCCAGAGTCCATTCGCGCTTTGCGTGATCTCATTATGGGTAATGTCGACATCGTCGTCCCAGAGCCAGCTCCCGTGCCGAACCGGGCCATAAATCCATGCCACCACCGCAACAATGACCAGTGCCTGAAGCAGCCTGGAGCTGCAGAAAAAAGAAACGGCCTTGAAAAAGGAAAGCACGCGCGACGAACCGGTTTGAGTGGTTGAGCGCTTCGCCATGGAGAAACCATATACTATCCACCTGGCGCAGTGAAGCGAGACAGGGTTCAAGCCGTCGATTCAACCTTGGAACATCAGCCACTTGCAAGTTCTGACTTATAAGGACAGGTGCAAAGTCTTGCCACCCGCCACACCGATTTTGGCTAGTTTGGTTACAGTTAGGCCTGAACCATCACACGTAGCTTTCATACATCGGGTTATACATCTGGGATTGGATATAGCCGGGAAGATTAGCGGGTCTTGGCAATTTGGTCGCCAATCCACGCTTATAAGCCAGCTCGGCCGTGGCCAGGGCGATGGCGGCGGAGACGCGGCGGATTTTGGTTAGCGGCGGGTAAATCCTACCTTTGTCCAAATCCTCCTCGCCGACTTCATGGGCGAGGGTCCGGGCGGCGGTGAGGAACATTTCGTCCGTCACGCGCTGGCTTTGACTGGCGAGCACACCCAAGCCCACGCCTGGGAAGATGTACGAATTATTGCCCTGCCCCGGAACGAACGTCGTGCCGTTGAGGGTGACAGGGGCAAAGGGACTGCCGCTGGCAAAAACGGCGCGGCCGTCGGTATGGCGATAGGCAGTCTCGGCGGTGCATTCAGCCTTTGAGGTGGGGTTGGACAGGGCGAAAACGATCGGGCGGTCGTTGATTTTTGCCGCACGCCGCAAAATTGTTTCGTCGAAGACGCCGTGTTGTCCCGACACACCGATCAGGGCGGTGGGGGCCATGGCATCGATGATATCCAAGCTGTCTTTCAAGAAAGGCCGATCGATGGCATAGGGGACTTTGTGTTCCGCAAGGTCCGTCCGGCTTTTCACGACCAAGCCTTTGGAATCGATGAACCAGCAACGCGCGCGTGCCTCGGTCTCCGTGAGCCCTTCTTCGACCATGCCGGCCACGGTCAGGTCGGCGATGCCGGTGCCGGCTTCGCCCGCGCCAAAAAAGAGCAATTTTTGTTCCTTCAGCGGTTTTCGGGTGATGCGCAGGGCCGAATAGAGGCCGGCCAGAGCGACGGCGGCAGTTCCCTGGATGTCGTCGTTAAAGGTGCAGACCAGATTCCGGTATTTTTTCAGCAAGCGGAAGGCGTTGTGATTGGCAAAGTCTTCGAATTGGATCAACGCGTGCGGGAACTCGTGCTGGACGGCGTTGACAAACTCCTCGATCAAATCGTCGTAGGTGGCACCGCGAATGCGCCGCTGCCGAAGACCGAGATAGAGCGGATCGGTCAGAAGTCTTTCGTTCTCCGTGCCGACGTCGAGGGTTACCGGGAGACAATAGGAGGGATGAATTCCGGCGCAGGCGGTGTAGAGTGCGAGCTTCCCCACCGGAATTCCCATGCCGTTGGCTGAAAGATCGCCCAAGCCGAGGATGCGTTCTCCATCGGTGACGACAATGACGCGCACGTCCCGATTGTGCCAGTTTTTCAGCACGGTCGGAATTTTACCGGCATCGTTGGCGGAGATGAACAGCCCGCGCGGCCGGCGGAAAATATGATCGTATTCTTGGCAGGCCAAACCGACCGTGGGGGTGTAGATGAGGGGCATGATCTCATCGAGATTTTCCAGGGCGATTCGATAAAAGAGTGTCTCGTTTCGGTCCTGTAGCCCCACGAGTTGAATGTATTTTTCCAAATCCGACGTCTTCCTGCGCAGATTGCCCAGGACGCGCTCCATCTGTATTTCCTGGGTGTTGACGCTCGGGGGAAGAAGTCCCCGCAGACCGAGGGCATCCCTTTCCTTGTCGGTGAAAGCGGTGCCTTTATTCAAAACGGGGTCGTGCAGAAGATTGATGCCGGTAACGGTTTTTTGAGGAAGCGTGGTCATAGGAGGGCTTTTTATTGAAGTGTTCTTGTCCCGAAAGATTACCCCGGGTTGACCACGGCTTCTCATCCTCCCTTGGCCGACATGCATCTCTTCTTGGCGGAGTGATCGTTGCTGCCCCATGAATAGACTGTGAACGGGTGATCGAAAGCTGATACGCCTGTCCTCACTAAATACCAGTTGTTTGCAGCAACCCTAACGACCTTGCGATCAGGCAACCCATGGTTGCGCGGGGACACCTCCCATCTAACGAATCTTGGGAAGATATTTGAGGAGTTTAACGCTGTGGAGAGGGAAGCCGATTATTTAACGAAATGCTCGTTCCCAGCAACCTCTGGCTATAAGATACCATTTTCTTAAAATCATTCTAAAAAAGAATAGCTAATAGACAATCCAAGAGTGTTGACCGTTCCCGAAAACAAGAAACAACCAGTTTTGGCCAATGGAGGGGAAGAAGGGACCGGAAGTACCGACTATGTTGCCCTTTGAAATTCCAACCTACCGCCCTATGAGCAACCTACCTCTTCCCAAAACCGAAAGCACTTACGATATTGTCTGGCAACGGCGTCCCGTTCTCGATGTGATGCTGGCCCCAAAGTCCGTGGCCCTTATCGGCGCAACCGAATCGCCCGGCAGTGTCGGGCGCGCCTTGATGGAAAACCTCAGGAATGAGTCGTTTCAAGGCAGCGTTTATCCCGTCAATCCGAAACGGGATTCCATTCTGGGTGTCCCGGCCTATCCCAACATTTCCAAGGTCCCCGGACCGGTCGATTTGGCCATTATTTGTACGCCTGCCGCCACAGTACCTGGGGTGGTTACCGAATGTATCGAAGCCGGGATCAGGGGAGCCATCATCATTTCCGCCGGGTTCAAGGAGATTGGCGAAAAGGGGGCGGAACTGGAGAAGCAGATTTTGAAGCGGGCGCGCGGCGCCGGAATGAGAATCATCGGACCGAACTGCCTGGGCGCCATGATTCCGCATATCGGGCTGAATGCGACCTTTGCCCAACCGCTGGCTCGTCCCGGCAGCGTGGGCTTTATCAGTCAGAGCGGCGCGTTGTGCGCGGCGGTGCTCGACTGGAGCCTGAATCATGATGTCGGTTTCAGTGCGTTCATTTCCATCGGATCGATGCTCGACGTCGGCTGGGGCGATCTCATTTACCACCTGGGCGATGATCCGAGCACGCGCAGCATCGTCGTCTATATGGAGACCATCGGCGACGCGCGGGCGTTTCTATCCGCAGCGCGGGAAGTCTCCCTGACCAAGCCGATTATCGTGCTCAAGGTGGGGCGGACAGCGGCGGCCTCGAAGGCGGCGGCTTCTCATACCGGATCGCTTACCGGCAGCGACGAAGTGCTGGAAGCGGCCTTTCGCCGGGTCGGCGTGCTGCGGGTCAACGCCATCGCCGATCTTTTTAACATGGCGCAGGTTTTGGGCAAACAACCGCGGCCCCGCGGCCCGCGTCTTTCCATCGTGACGAATGCGGGAGGTCCGGCGGCGCTCTCCACCGACGCATTGATCATCGAGGGCGGGCAGATTGCCCAACTTTCGCAGAATGCCATGGAGTCCTTTGATAAGCTGCTGCCTCCCTTCTGGAGTCACAACAACCCCATCGACATCCTCGGCGACGCGGATGCGAAACGCTACGCCAAGGCGGTTGAAATCGCAGCCAAGGATCCGGAAAATGACGGCGTCCTGGTCATTCTTACGCCGCAGGCCATGACCAAGTCGATTGAAACGGCGGAAGCGCTGGTGAAGCTGCCGCCCGTGGCGGACAAACCGATTCTGGCCAGTTGGATGGGTGGCAACCAGGTGGGGCCGGGCGCGGAAATTCTCAGCCGCGGCAACATTCCGACCTATTCCTATCCCGACACCGCGGCGCGCGCTTTTGCCGCCATGTGGCGCTACAGTGACAACCTCCGCTCGCTCTACGAAACGCCCTCGCCCACCATGGAATCGGTCGGGTACGAGGCGAACAAACCCTATGTCCGGGAAATTATCGAAAAGGTGCGCAAGTCCGGGCGCACCATCCTGACCGAATTCGAATCCAAGCATCTTCTGGCCGCTTACGGCATACCCGTGACCATGACCAGCGTGGCCCGAAGCGAAGACGAAGCGGTGGAGATCGCCGGCAGACTGGATGGTCCGGTCGTCCTGAAACTTTATTCAGAAACAATCACTCACAAAACCGATGTCGGCGGCGTGAAGCTGAACATCCGGGGCGAAGAGGGGGTGCGGCGGGCTTGGCGTGAGATCGAAACCGCGGTTGCCGAAAAAGCCAACCGGGCCGATTTCCTCGGCGTCACCGTACAACCGATGATCAAGCTCGAAGGCTATGAGATCATTCTGGGCAGCAGCATTGATCCGCAGTTCGGCCCGGTGCTGCTTTTTGGCACGGGCGGACAACTGGTCGAGGTTTTCAAGGACCGCTCGCTCGGTCTGCCTCCGCTCAACGCCACGCTCGCCCGCCGCATGATGGAGCAGACGCGCATTTATACCGCCTTGAAGGGCGTCCGGGGCCGCAAGTCGGTGAACCTGGCGGAACTGGAAGAATTGCTGGTCCGGTTCAGCTACCTTGTGACTGAGCAACGCTGGATCAAGGAAATCGACATCAATCCGCTTCTGGTTGGTGCGGACCGGATCATCGCGCTCGACGCCCGCGTCGTCCTGCATGATGCCGTCACGCAGGAAAAGGATTTGCCGAAGCTCGCCATCCGGCCTTACCCGAACCAGTACGTCACCGAATGGAAGACGAAAAACGGTGTGGCCGTGACGATCCGGCCCATCCGGCCCGAGGACGAGCCGCTGATGGTGGAATTTCACCACACGCTTTCGGAGTCGACGGTCAACCAGCGTTACATGGAAATGTTGCGATTGGAGCAGCGCATTGCCCATGAGAGGTTGACCCGCATCTGCTTTACGGACTATGACTGCGAAATTCCACTCGTCGTTGATCTCAAGAATCCTGACGGTCGGCACGAAATTCTCGGCGTGGGCCGTCTGAACAAAGCGCATGGCCTCGACGAAGCGCAGTTTGCCATCGTGATCAGCGATGCCTGGCAGAACAAGGGATTGGGAACGCACCTTCTGAAACTGCTTGTCGAAGTCGGTAAGCAGGAAAAGCTGACCCGTATCACCGGGACCATGCTGCCTGAAAACGAGAAGATGCGCCGAGTCTGCCGGAACACCGGTTTCAAACTTCACTCGGACGAATCGAAAAATGACTGGAAAGCGGAGATAAAACTATGAGTATGCCCGATGCCGGTACCGCGGTTTTGGAACAGGCGCCCGTCGCCGGCAAGGCGACATCGCCGGCGACCAAGCCTATTGATGACCATGCTGAAAATCCATCCGCGCAAGATTCCAAAACACTCGACGCGAATGAAGCAGCCGGACACGTTGCCTACGCCCTGCACGAAGTCATCGCGATCTATCCGATCACGCCGGCTTCTCCCATGGGCGAGTGGGCCGATGCCTGGGCCGCCGCCGGGAAGAAAAACCTCTGGGGCACCGTCCCCTCGGTCATCGAGTTGCAAAGCGAAGCCGGGGCCGCCGGGACGATCCACGGCGCGCTGCAAACCGGTTCGTTGAGCACGACATTTACGGCGTCGCAGGGCCTGCTGTTGATGATTCCGAACATGTACAAGATCGCAGGTGAACTGACGGCGGTGGTCTTTCACGTCGCCGCCAGGTCTTTGGCGGCGCAGGGCCTTTCCATTTTCGGCGATCACAGCGATATCATGGCGGCCCGCGCGACAGGCTGGGCGATGCTTGGGTCCGCCTCGGTCCAGGAGGCGCAGGATTTTGCCCTCATTGCCCACGCGACAACGCTGGAAACGCGGATTCCCTTTCTCCATTTCTTCGATGGCTTTCGGACGTCGCACGAAGTTTCCAAGATCAGGGTCCTGTCCGATGACGTCCTGCGCGCGATGATCGACGAGGACCGCGTGCTGGAGCACCGGGCGCGGGGGCTCTCTCCCGATCATCCCGTGCTGCGCGGCACCGCGCAAAACCCCGACGTCTATTTCCAGGCGCGGGAAACGGTCAACCCCTTTTACGCGAACTGTCCCGATCTGGTCCAAAAAGCGATGGACCACTTCGCGCTTTTGACCGGACGCAGCTACAGTCTCTTCGAATATTACGGGGATCCCGAAGCGGAACGAGTCATCGTCCTGATGGGCTCGGGCTGTGAAACTGTTCACGAGACCGTTGATTACTTGAACGCCCGCGGTGAGAAAACAGGTGTGCTCAAGGTCCGGCTCTACCGGCCGTTCGATGCGCGCCGCTTCATCGGGGCGCTTCCGCCCGGGGTGAAGTCCCTGGCGGTGCTTGACCGGACCAAGGAACCCGGAGCGGGGGGCGAGCCTTTGCTGCTCGATTGCCTCCAGGCCCTCTACGAACAGGGCCGGACCGATCTTCGGATGGTGGGCGGACGCTACGGCCTTTCCTCGAAGGAATTTACTCCCGCCATGGTCAAGGCGGTCTTTGACAACCTCGCCCTGCCCGAACCGAAAAATCATTTCACCATCGGCATCGACGACGACGTCTCCCACACCAGCCTGGCTTTCGATCCCGCATTTTCCACTGAGCCCGCCGATGTCGTCCGGGCCATGTTCTACGGTCTCGGTTCAGACGGAACGGTCGGCGCAAACAAGGAGTCGATCAAGATTATCGGCGAAAACACGGACAATTACGCCCAGGGTTATTTCGTCTACGATTCGAAAAAGTCGGGGTCGATGACCATTTCGCATCTGCGCTTTGGACCGCGTCCCATCCGGTCGGCCTATCTCGTCACGAAAGCCAATTTTGTCGGCTGTCATCTGCCCGGCTTCCTCGATAAATACGACGTGCTCAAGGACCTGGTTGAGGGCGGCACTTTTCTGCTCAACACCTCCTTCGGGCCCGACAAGGTCTGGGAAAGCCTGCCCGAGCCTGCACAGCGTCAACTGATCGAAAAACGGGCCAAATTTTTTGTCATCGATGCAACCAAAGTGGCGCGGGAATGCGGCATGGGAGGCCGGATCAACACGGTCATGCAGACCTGCTTTTTCGCCGTCTCCGGCGTGCTGCCCAGCGACGAGGCGCTCAAGGCGATCGAGAAGTCGATCCGCAAGACTTACGGCAGGAAAGGCGAAGAGTTGGTGCAGATGAACCTCAACGCCGTGAATAAAACGGTGACGCGGCTGTACGAAGTGCAGATTCCCGACCACGTCACCACCGAACGGGCCTTGACCCCACCCATTCCCGCTGAAGCTCCCGACTTTGTGAGAAACGTGCTGGGCAAGATGATCGCCGCCCGCGGCGACGAGCTGCCCGTCAGTGCGCTGCCGGTGGACGGTACGTACCCGACCGGCACAACCCGCTGGGAAAAGCGTAATCTCGCCCTGGATGTGCCGGTCTGGGATCCCGATGTCTGCATCCAATGCGGCAAGTGCGTGATGGTCTGTCCCCACGCCGTCATCCGGAGCAAAGTTTACGAGGAATCGGTGTTGGAGAAAGCGCCCGCTACTTTCAAGTCGCACCAGCCGCGTCTCCCGGATTGGAAGGAACTCAAATACACCCTACAAGTCTCCGCTGAAGACTGCACCGGCTGCGCGATTTGCGTCGATGTCTGCCCGGCCCGCAATAAATCGGAAGCGCGCCTGAAGGCGATCAATATGCGGCCCGTGGAGCCCTTGCGCGAAACGGAGCGCGAGAATTGGAATTTCTTCAGTGCCATACCTGATCTCGACCGCCGCAAAATATCCCATGCCAGCGTGCGCGAAATGCAGATTGAGCGTCCCCTCTTCGAGTTTTCCGGAGCCTGCGCCGGCTGTGGAGAGACGCCCTACCTCAAATTACTGACCCAATTGTTCGGCGACCGGCTGCTCATCGCCAATGCCACGGGCTGCTCCTCCATCTACGGAGGCAACCTTCCCACCACGCCTTACGCGACGAACGCGGAGGGGCGCGGCCCGGCCTGGTCGAATTCACTTTTTGAGGATAACGCCGAATTCGGGCTGGGCTACCGCGTCTCCATCGACAAGCAGCGCGAATTTGCGATTGAACTCCTTCAGTTGCTCTCGGCGCAGGTGGGAGAAGGTCTGGCGGTGCAAATCATCCGCTCGCCCCAGCATGATGAGGCCGATATTTACGAACAACGCGCCCGGATCGTTGAACTCAAACAGCGGCTGGCTTCCATCGCCGGCGCCAACGCGCGGCGGTTGCTGGCCGTGGCGGATACGCTTGTGCGCAAGAGCGTCTGGATCGTCGGAGGCGACGGCTGGGGCTACGATATCGGATTTGGTGGACTCGATCACGTGTTGGCCAGCGGTCGCAACGTGAAGGTTCTGCTTCTTGACACTGAAGTCTATTCCAACACGGGCGGTCAATGCTCCAAGTCGACGCCGCGGGGAGCAGTGGCCAAGTACGCCTCGGGCGGCAAACGCGCGCCGAAGAAGGATCTCGGCATGATGATGATGAACTACGGCACGGTCTACGTCGCCTCGGTGGCGATGGGAGCGAAGGACGAGCACACCCTGAAAGCTTTCCTGGAAGCCGAGGCCTACGACGGCCCCGCCCTCATTATTGCCTACAGTCATTGCATCGCCCAGGGCATCAACATGACCACCGGCCTGCAAAATCAAAAGGCCGCTGTGCAATCGGGCCAGTGGCTCCTCTACCGTTTCAATCCCGAAAAGTCGGCGGCCGGTGAAAACCCTCTTCATCTTGATTCGGCTGCGCCCACCCTGCGGGTGGCCGATTATTTCAAAATGGAAAACCGGTTCAAATTGTTGGCCAAGACCAAGCCCGAAGAGTCGGTGCACGTCTTTCAGCAGGCGCAAGCCGACGCCGACTCGCGCCGGCGAAAGTACGAGTATCTTGCTTCGCTCGACACCCGGCCAGCCAACGGAGACAAACCATGAACCTTTCCACCACGTATCTCGGGTTGTCCCTGCGGACCCCGCTCGTTCCATCGGCGTCGCCGCTGACCGAGAATCCGGACAACATCAAGCGCATGGAGGATGCCGGGGCGTCCGCGATTGTCTTCCATTCCCTGTTCGAGGAGCAGATTCGGGCGGAGCGCTACGAGCTTTATCGGCACCTCACCGAGGGAACGGAAAGTTATCCGGAAGCGCTCAGCTATTTCCCCGAGCCGGTCGATTTCAAGATCGGGCCGGATCTTTACCTCGAACATATCGCGCGCGCCAAAACAGAGGTGAAGATACCCATCATTGCCAGCCTGAATGGATCGACCCAGGGGGGATGGATCCAGTACGCGAGGCAAATTCAGCAGGCAGGCGCCGACGCGCTGGAAGTGAATCTTTATTCCATCCCTACCGATTTCGAGACAACAGCCCAGGAAATCGAATACTCTTATCTGCAGGTCGTTCGGGATATCAAGGCGGTTGTAACCATTCCGGTGGCGATCAAGCTCGGGCCGTTTTTCACCAATCTCGGCCGGATGGCAAAATGCCTGGAAGGAGGTGGTGCGGACGGACTGGTGCTCTTCAACCGCTTTTATCAACCCGACATCGACACCGAAACACTGGAAATGACGCCCCATTTGCTGCTCAGCACGCCCATGGCCATGAGATTGCCGCTGACCTGGATCGGCATTCTTGCCGGACGCGTCCGCGTCAGCCTGGCCGCGACCAGCGGTATTCATCGTGCCACGGATGTCGCCAAGATGCTCCTTGTCGGCGCGGATGTGACCATGCTTTGCTCGGTTCTTCTGCGCAGGGGCATTTCCCACCTTCGCGTGATCGAGCAGGAACTCTGCGAATGGATGGAGCAGCACGAATACGAATCGGTCGGGCAACTCAAAGGCAGCCTGAGCCAGGAAAAATGTCCCGATCCTTCCGCTTTTGAACGCGCGCTTTATCTGTACACGCTCACGTCCGCTTCCGAAGGTTATGTCCGGGACTCCATAAAGAAGAATAAGGACGGTCCCAGCGCTCCCCGCGAACCTTCTCTCTTATGAGATGATCCGGGCTTTTTGCACGGAAACCACTTGGGTGAATGCCTCGGAGTAATCCGAGGTATTAATCAACCGTCGTTTCGATGGCCCGGATTTGACCGGCTATTTTGTGCAAGCGCTTTGCTCCGGTCCAACTTTTATGGCGGCAGTTTCTTGCCTGTGCCGGTCACGGTGAGCTTTCCGTTCTTGACGCCTTTGGACTTGCCCAAAAGATTCGAGAGTTTCTTCACATCCTGTCCCTTGCCGCGCACGACGAGAACCTCCATGCAGTTCCGGTGGTCGATATGGACATGCAGCGTGGTAATGATGAGGTGCCGGTAGTGATGCTGGAGATCGGTCAAGGTCTCCTGGATGTGGTGGTGGTGATGATCGTAGAGCAGGGTGATCGTGCCCATGACTTCGCCTCTGCCCAGGACGACACTCTCCTCGATCAACCGGCTTCGGATCATGTCCGCGACCTCCAGGGAGCGATTTTTAGGCGAGGTGCGCCGGACAAGCGAATCAAACCGCCTGAGCAATACGGGATGAAGGGAAACGGTAAAACGAACAGACGGTTCTTTCTGAATATTACCCATAAAATAAATCGTAATACTTGACCCGCCTCTATAAATTAGTACTTCTTATAAAAACAACAATCTTGGACAACCCTTCGCCAATCCAAGATCAGACCGATCCCTGCGCGCCCCGTACACTTTGCAATTATAACTCGCCACCCTGCCAAGGGCCAACATGCAAATTCCCGACGGACAACTTAACCCGGCACCCCCCGGTGACTCCTCCCGCGCTGGTTCCTCCCCACTCAATTTGAAGAGCCGCATTATAGCCATGTATGCCGTGCTCTTCATTGTGAATATTGGAGCGTGGATTTGGGCGCTGATCGCCTTTCATGGCTATCCAGTCCTACTGGGCACCGCCTTCCTCGCCTATACCTTCGGTCTTCGCCATGCTGTGGATGCGGACCATATCGCGGCCATCGATAACGTGACCCGCAAGTTAATGCAGCAGGGCAAACGGCCGGTCGGCGTCGGTTTTTTCTTTTCTTTCGGACATTCCACCATCGTTTTTGGACTGTCGATAGCCATCGCGCTGACTTCCATCGCGCTCAAGGGCAAGTTCGATTCCCTGGAGTCCCTTGGTGGGATTATTGGCACTCTTGTTTCCGCCTTCTTCCTTCTGGCCATCGCCATCGCCAACATCTTCATCCTGATTTCGGTCTATCACACCTTTCAGCATGTCAAAAGCGGAGGCCGGTATGATGATGAGGACCTTAACCTGATCCTGGCCAAACGCGGATTCTTCGGTCGCTTCTTCCGGGGTTTGTTTCGGCTGGTCGATCACAGCTGGCAGATGTATTTCGTCGGTTTTCTCTTCGGCCTCGGTTTCGATACCGCAACTGAAGTTGGGTTGCTCGGCATTTCCGCGACGGTGGCAGCCAAGGGTCTTCCGATCTGGTCCATTCTTGTTTTCCCAACTCTGTTTACGGTGGGCATGGCGTTGATCGATTCCACCGACAGCATCCTGATGCTCGGCGCTTACGGATGGGCCTTCGTCAAGCCGATCCGCAAACTTTACTATAACATGACGATTACTTTCGTTTCGATCTTGGTCGCGCTATTGATCGGCGGGATCGAGGTGCTGGGTCTGGTTGGCGATGAGTTGGGATGGAAGGGCGCCTTCTGGGGAATGATGGACTCCCTGAACGATCACTTTGGCACGATCGGCTTTGTCATTATCGGGGTCTTCGTGGTGAGTTGGCTCGCTTCGCTCTTGATCTACCGGTTGAAACGATACGATGACCTCGAAGTGAACACCGGGCCGGTTGCCTAAAGCCCCTTCCAGCCTGTCGTCCAACTTTTCGTTGGAAAAATTGGGATCGACGCGCACCGGTCCTTCCTCTGTGCTTTGACGGAATATCACCCATGACCTCCCCTCCCTATCTTTTCGGCGTAAGTGAAGCAAGGCGACGCCGGCAAGAAATCAGTGAGAATCTTGGCCGGGTGAAAAGAAAGGTTGCCTCAACTGCTTAACTGGTGAGCCCTTGCCGGTAAACGGTGGGTGAAGTTCCGGTGACGCGCTTGAAGGTGCGGTTGAAATGGGTGAGCGAGGCAAAGCCGCACTCGTAGGCGGCTTCACTGACGCGGACGTTGGGGTTGATGAGCAAATTCTTGGCCTTTTCGATGCGGGTGCGAGAGAGGTAATCGGTGAAAGTCAGCCCGGTGGTTTTCTTGAACATCTTGCAAAAGTAGAAGGTGCTGACATTGAGAACGCGGGACACTTGTTCCAAGGAGATGGGACTGGTCTGATGCGTGGCGATGTAGGTTTTGGCCCTCGAGATCATCGGCGGCTCGGCATTGCGCTGGTGAATCATGATCTGATTGGCGAAGACGGAGAGATGCTGCGCGAAAATTTCGAGCAGCCGCACCATGCCCTCGTACTGTTCGCGACCGAGGACGGTGCTGTGGAAATAGGCATCCTCGAGCCGGTTTAGGTCGACCGTGACGCCCCACTCGACGAGTTGCCGGGTGATCTTGTTAAACTGCGTACGGGAGGGTTGTTGAAGGGCAATCTGGCCGGTCTGGAGAAAGCCGATGACTTCCAGACCGACCCGGATCGGGATGGCGGTGTCATTGAGTCCGGCGAAACACATGACGGTATGGGCCTGGTCCATGCCTTCCTCGGCGATTTTTTGCTGTACCTGGAGGCAGGCGGAGCAGCTCTTGCTCGATTTCGCCAGCAGCGCGCAAAAGGGATTTTGGTTTTTCTTGCCGCCAAGGGCATGCTGCCAGATTTCGTGCGGACGAATGGAAAGAGGAAGATGAGTCGCCTCGTTAAAGGCTTGCTCATAATCACGATAAATCGTTGAGTCGGAGAGCTGCCGAATAATTTCTTTCGACTTCAACATGTGCTGACTCTAGCAGATCGGGTGCCCCGGCGCAGCTTAAATAACCGTTTGATGCATGTGCCGACAACAATTCCCGGCCAGTCTTGGCCAATAACAGCGTAGCCGCTTCCAAGTCAAGTCCTTATGTTGGAGGAAAGGCATCCTACCATGACCGCGCTGGTCACATCTCAACAACCAAAGCTCGACATGTCTCGACCGATTCCGAAAAAGACGACTTCGGCGCCCGGTCTCTCCGCCGCCGCCCGACGGCTTCGCCTGAAAGAGACGTTGCGGGTGCGGGACTATGGAAAGTTGCTCTTGCGACCGATCAAACCGGAGGACGAGCCGCTCATGGTGGAATTTCACCGGACGCTTTCGGAAGAGAGCATTTATTCACGGTACTTCGAGCACATGACGCTTGAATGCCGCACCAAACACGACCGGCTGGCGCGCATCTGCGCCAATGACGACGACTCCTTTGCGCTCGTGGCGGAGTTCCCGGGCAATGCGGACGCTCCTCGGGCGATTTTCGGTGTCGGGCGTCTGAGCCGGACGGACGATCCGCTGGCGGCCGATTTCGCCATCCTGGTCAAAGACGCGGTCCAGGGCCGCGGGATCGGTTCGGCGCTGATCAAGCGGCTGATGACGCTGGCGCGAGCGTGCAAATTCAACCGGCTGACGGGCGAGGTGCTGGTGACCAACCACGAGATGATCTACGTCTGCCGCCACTTCGGTTTTTCCGTGCAACACATGCAGGATGGCCTCGTTCAGGTCAACCATGACTTATGAAAACGACCGCTCCCGACATTTCAACGAACTACCTGGGCCTGCGTTTGCGTTCGCCGCTGATTCCGGCGGCCTCGCCGCTTTCGGAGCACCTCGACGGCCTGCTGGAAATGGAGAACTGCGGGGCGGGCGCGGTGGTGTTGCACTCCCTTTTTGAAGACCCGTACGAAAAGCGTCCGGGACATCCCGACTATTATCTCGACGAAATCCGTGCGGCGCGGGAGGCGCTGACCATCCCGGTCATCGCCAGCCTGAACGCCACGACGCTGGAGGGGTGGATAAACTACGCCTGCAAAATCGAGCAGGCGGGCGCTACGGCGCTCGAACTGAACATTTACAACCTGAGCCTCGATCCCGCGGTGCCCTCGTCCCATGTTGAGGCGAGCTACGTGGAAGTGGTGAAGGCGGTGCGGCAGGCGACCGTGCTGCCGCTGGCCGTGAAGCTGCCGCCCTTTTTTACCAATCTCGCGCGGATGATCGCCAAACTCGACGAGGCGGGCGCGGACGGCATCGTGCTCTTCAACCGGGTCTACCAGCCTGACATCGATCTCGACACAATGGGGCCCCGTTTCTCGCTTCGGCTGAGCATGGCCGCGGAAAACAGGCTCCCGTTGCGGTGGCTCTCGCTTCTCTACCGGCAGGCGCACGTCGACCTCGCCGGCAACACCGGTATCCGGTCGGGCGCCGACGTGTTGAAAATGATCCTCTGCGGGGCCAGCGCCACGCAAATCTGCTCGGTGCTGCTGCAGCGGGGTATCCCGTGGCTCATGGAAATCCGGGAGGAACTTGAGCAGCGCATGGAGCAATGCCACATCACGTCCCTGCGGGACGCGCGCGGGCTCTTAAGCCGGCAGGATGACGAGGCGCCGGCCATCATCGAGCGCGAGGAATATCGCAAGGCGCTGCAGGGCTATTCGCTGATCGACGTTCCTTCGTGGCGCGAGGAGGTGCCCTTGCCCAGCGATCCCCGGATGACGGCGCACACGACCAAAACCGCCTCGCGTTCCAAGTAACCGCTCTCCCTATCAGCCTCGCGATTTCCACCGATTATTTATGAAACGACCCATCTCTCCCAGCCCTGCCAAACGAACACAAAAGGAAGGAAGTCTTTCCGCCAACGATGGCGACAGGATCGCGCGCCTGGCCTATTATCTGGCGGACGGTTCGCGGCCCGGCATCCTGACCACCGTCGACCCCTCGGGCCGGCCCCACGCCCGGTGGATGCCGACGATCGGCTTCGGTGATTTTCCATATCTCTACTCCACGACCTCGCCGGGCAGCCCGGAACTCGACCATCTTGAGCACCAGCCGTACGTCAACTGGATGTTCGGAAACGAGTCGCGGAGCGTGGTGGTGAATCTTACCGGAACCGCGCGGGTGGTGACGGAGGCCGCGCTGATCAACCGGATATGGGAACTGCGGACGGAACGGGCCCGCCAGCTCTACAAAAGTCGCCTCGATACCGGGCTCGGATTCATCCTGATCGAAACCGAGGTGGAGAATATCGAGTGCAACATTCCCCGCGAGAAATTCAAGATTTTGACCGATTTTTTGGCTCACGCCGAGGGGCGTTGTCCGGTTTCATTGCGCTGGTCCCGCGAATAACGATTCGAGGTCAGGGTGGCGTTGACGCTTGGCGCAAGCGCCGCGCATACTTGCTTAACGAGAGCAACCCCCTCCATGACCCAACCTGTCGAACGCCTTAAAGTCGTCGTCCGCGGCGCCGTCCAGGGCGTCGGCTTCCGGCCTTTCATTTATCGGCTGGCAACAGAACTCGATCTCAAGGGCTGGGTGGCGAACTCCTCGCGGGGCGTTTTCATCGAGGTGGAGGGCGGCGGCGGCACGCTGCGGCAATTTCAGGTCCGGCTCGAAAAGGAAAAGCCGCCGAGGGCGATCATTCAAAGTCTCGAATCCTCCTTCCTCGATGCGACTGGCTACGGGAATTTTGAAATCCGATCCAGCGACGAAAGCGGCGCGAAGACCGCGCTCATCCTCCCCGATATTGCGCCCTGCGCGGACTGCCTGGGCGAGATTTTCAATACCGGGAACCGCCGGCATCGTTATCCCTTCACCAACTGCACCAACTGCGGCCCGCGCTTCAGCATCATCGAGGAACTGCCTTACGACCGCGCGGCCACGTCGATGAAAAATTTCACGATGTGCCCGCAATGCGACCGCGAATACCGCGACCCGCTGGACCGCCGGTTTCACGCCCAGCCGAACGCCTGTCCCGTTTGCGGACCGCACCTCGAATTGTGGGACGCGCGGGGGACGGTCCTCACCTTGCGCGACGAGGCCCTGCGCCAGGCGGCGGACAAAATCCGGGGAGGGGAGATTCTGGCGCTCAAAGGCGTGGGCGGTTTTCAACTGATGGTCGATGCGCGCAACGAGTTGGCGGTGAAAAGGCTGCGCGAACGCAAGCGTCGGGAAGAAAAGCCTCTGGCCCTGATGTATCCCTCGCTTGACCTAATTCGTGAGGATTGTCTGGTCTCGGACCTCGAGAAGAGGCTGCTGGCTTCGCCGGAAGCGCCCATCGTCCTGCTCCAGGGTCACCTGTCCCGACCCGCGCCGACGCTCGCGCCCGCACTGGCGCCGGGCAATCCGAACCTCGGCGTCACGCTGCCCTCGTCGCCGCTGCATCATCTTTTGCTGAGAGACCTCGGTTCTCCGGTCGTGGCCACAAGCGGGAACCTGAGCGACGAACCCATTTGCATCGACGAACGGGAAGCCTTGTCGCGGCTGGCGGGGATCGCCGACTTTTTCCTGACTCACAACCGGCCCATTGTGCGGCACGTGGACGATTCGGTCGTGCGCGTGGTGCGCGGGCGGGAAATGGTGCTGCGCCGGGCGCGGGGCTATGCCCCGCTGCCCATTCATCGGAAGGAGCCGCTGCCGTGCATACTGGCGGTCGGAGCGCATTTAAAGAACACCGTCGCCCTGAGCGTGGGGAGCGAAATTTTTATCAGCCAGCACATCGGCGATCTCGAAACGAGCCAGGCCCACGCGGCCTTTCGCGCCGTTGCGGACGATTTGCAGCGGCTCTACGCGACTTCGCCCGACGTGGTCGCGTGCGACATGCATCCCGATTATCTTTCGACCAAATACGCGGCGCAGTTGAAGGCGCCGCTCTGCCCCGTCCAGCACCATTGGGCCCATGTGCTCTCGTGCATGGCCGAGAATGAAATCGAAGCCCCGGCCCTGGGCGTCTCGTGGGATGGCACCGGTTACGGCCTCGACGGGACCATCTGGGGCGGCGAATTTCTGCTGGCCGAAGGGGAATCATTCCGGCGTGTGGCGCACTTTCGCCAGTTTCGGCTGCCCGGGGGCGAAGCCGCCATCCGGGAACCGCGCCGCACCGCGCTCGGGCTCTTGTTTGCCATGCAAGGCGGCAGGCTGTTCGAATCAGGCGACGCTGTTCCTCTTCGCGATTTTTCACGGGCCGAACTTACGCTCATCCGGCAAATGCTCGAAAAGGGATTCCAATCGCCCGTCACCTCCAGCGCGGGCCGGCTGTTCGATGCCGTCGCGGCGCTGATCGGTTTGCGCCAGAGGGTTCATTTCGAAGGCCAGGCCGCGATGGAACTCGAATTTGCGGTCGAGCCGGGCGTGGAAGCCTCTTACGATTTTCGCCTCGGCGCAGGCGAACCCGCCGTCATCGACTGGCAACCCATGATCGAGGAGATTCTGGAGGACATAAAGCGGGGACAAAGCGCGGGCCTCATGGCCGCGAAATTTCACAACACGCTGGCGGAAATCATCGTGGCCGTCGCCCGGCAGGTTGGTGAGGAGAAGGTTGTCCTGACCGGCGGCTGTTTCCAGAATCGCCGCCTGATCGAGCGAAGCGTGGAGCGGCTGATCGATTCCGGGTTCAGGCCCTACTGGCATCAGCGCGTGCCGCCGAACGACGGCGGAATTTCCCTGGGCCAGGTGATGGCGGCCAACCGCGCCCTGGCGCAAGCGAAGGTGGCGCGGGAAGAGAAGGCGGTTGCATGAAGATTTTTCGTGATGGGACGGATGGAACAAATAGGACGGATGTAGCGCGGACTACCCGGAAAGACCGGTCCGGCGGCTCACGGTTACCAACGCTTCGCTCAAAATAAATACTGCC
>JAJSLI010000021.1 GCA_021272315.1 Methylacidiphilales bacterium
GGGTTCAACGAGCCGACGGGGTCGCTGAATTCGCGCACCTGGATCAAGATTTTGTCGGAGAAGACGCTCAAGGACAACGCAGCCCATTTCCGGACGCCGGAAGAGCAGCCCCGGCATGTGGTGAGCATGGGGATTGGCACGATTTTGGAAGCGAAGCATTGCGTGGTGCTGGCCTGCGGCGCCCAGAAGAGCAGCGCGGTGAAGGCGATGATCGAGGGGCCGGTCGCGTCGATGTGTCCGGCGTCGGCGCTGCAGCTCCACCCGCGCACCACGGTGATCGCGGACGCGGCGGCGGCGGCGCGGCTCGACCATCCGGAGCATTACCGCTGGATCGAGCAGCACAAGCTCGATTGGCAGAAGTATGAGTAGTCCACCCTGTAGCGGCAACCACCGCTGCAGTTAAGAGCTGGCGCGGAGCTGGTCGATGAGCGGTCGGTCGGCCTCGGGAAATTGGAAATTGAGCAACTCGCCGGGGGCGACCCAGCGGAGGTCGGCGACTTCGAGCTTCTGCGGTTCGCCGGAGAGGATGCTGACGGAGAAGAAATGGAGTCGCACGTCGCGGTCGGGGTAGGGATGGACGATGTAGTGAATTACGGGGCCGATTTTGGTCTCGATGCCGACTTCCTCCTTGAGTTCGCGGTAAAGGGCCGTGGTGAGGTCTTCACCGGGATCGACTTTGCCGCCGGGAAATTCCCAGTAACCGCCGAGGGTATCGTCGGCCAGGCGCTGGGTGATGAGGAGGCGTCCGTCGTTGCGGCGAATGACCCCGGCGACGACGTCGATGGGCGGATGGGTGACGACGCGTTCGTGCGGAGGCACAAGATATCGGGGGGGTTTAAGGACTTTGCAGCGGAAGAAGGGCGCCGCGAGGGTCGATTCCGGCGACGCGGCTTCGGTCATTTCTTGGCTTTCTCCCAGTCGGCCAGGAACTGCTTGAGGCCGCTGTCGGTGAGGGGGTGGTGAAGGAGCTGCTTGATGACTTTGAACGGCGAGGTGATGACGTCGCTGCCGATGCGGGCCGCTTCCAGAAAGTGCATGGGCGAGCGGGCGCTGGCGGTGAGAATCTGGGTCTCGTAGCCGTAGTTGTCGTAGACGGTGCGGATGTCGCGGATGACCTGCATGCCGTCCGTGCTGATGTCGTCGAGCCGGCCGACGAACGGGCTGATGTAAGTTGCCCCGGCCTTGGCGGCGAGGAGCGCCTGCGGAGCGGTGAAACAGAGGGTGACGTTGGTCTTGATGCCTTTGGCGGTTAAAACCTTCACGGCCTTGAGGCCCTCGGCGATGAGGGGAACCTT
This sequence comes from Methylacidiphilales bacterium, assembly GCA_021272315.1. Lineage (GTDB taxonomy): Bacteria > Verrucomicrobiota > Verrucomicrobiia > Methylacidiphilales > UBA1321 > JABDGH01. The sequence goes on from JAJSLI010000021.1 coordinate 1,296, forward strand.
GACCACGATGTTTTTATGCCAAGTGGCGAGTTCTTCTCCCTCCTTGATGATTTCGGGCGCGGTAACGCTAACGACTTCGGCGCTGATCGGGCCGTCGACAATTTCGGTGATCTCCATGATGAGCTGCTTGAAGGGCTTGCCGCTTTTGGAGGCGAGAGTCGGGTTGGTGGTCACGCCGTCAATCAGGCCCATGTCATGGGCTTCGCGAATTTCGTTGGTATCACCGGTGTCGATAAAGATCTTCATAATGAGCCCAATTTATCAGCAGATGGCGTTGAAACAACCGGGAAAATGAGTCTGCCATTAAATCGTTACGATGGGGTTGTCATTTTTTGATCCCTGACGCCAGCTTTCCAGAGACCCTTTGAGGCGACCGAGGGCTTGGCAGTGGAGTTGCGAGACGCGGGCAGGGGTGACGGCAAGAATGGCGGCGACATGGCGCAGAAGGACATTTTGGAGGTAGTGGAGGACGATGACCGTGGCCTCGGATTTCGGCAGTTTGCCGATGCATTTGAGGAGGGTACGGCGGTCCTCGGCACTGACCATGGCTTGGTCGGGCCGCAGGTCGTGGGGGTTGGGAAGGCGCTCGGCGAGGGAGAGGCTTTCCTCGCCGTTGAGGTTTTCGTTTGTTTCGTCAAAGGAAACGAGCTTGCGGATCTGAATTTGGGTCTGAAAAGTGGCGAATTCGCCGGGCTCGATGCCAAGGGCGGTGGCAAGTTCGGTGTTGGTGGGCTTGCGGTCGAGTTGGCCGGTAAGGTGGGAAGTTGCGCATCTCATACGCCGCCGGTTCTTATGAATAGAACGGGGAGCCCAGTCCCATCGGCGTAACTCATCGAGCATGGCGCCACGGATGCGAACAGCGCAGAATCCGCGGAAGGAAGTGCCCTTGGAGACGTCATAGCGGTCTGCAGCCCTGATGTAACCGAGCAGGCCTGCACTCTGGAGATCATCCTGATCGAGATGGCGGGAAAGTTTGGCGGCGCAGACCCGGGCAAAACCTTGGGCCCAAGGAAGAAATTCCAATAGAAGGTCATAACTCATATGTGTTACTTATGTAACACATATCGTGATACGTCAACGAAAAAGTGACGTTATGAGATGAGACGCGTACGCTCAGGGTGCAAGGGGCTTTTTTCTCGCTCTTAGCGTAGCCTGAGTCTATTTTTGAGGTCGCAAAGCCTTGGCGCAAAAAAGTTTCGCGTAACCTTTGGGCATGGCCGGCGTCTACCCGTTCAAGATAAGAGAAACATGTCACGACGCTCGCGCTTTTTTATTTTTGTGATGGTTGCGGCGGCTTGGCCGGGGGCGTTTCTTTTTGCGCAAGACGATACGGGCGCCGAGGGGTTTCATTTCAACGGGCCGGGGAAGGTCTGTCCGCAAATCGTTTCGTTGGTGGAGCGGACGGGCGGCCGGGTCGATTGGGGCGTCAACAACCTGATTGCCTACGACCAGATCGATCCGGAGGACCGGCGGTTCCAGGTCTGGGTGATGGCGCCGGACGGTTCCGGCAAGCGCAATGTTTCCAGCCTGAACTCGACGCTGGCGGCGATCGACGCGGGCAACCCGGTTTGGCATCCGTCGGGAAATTATCTTGTTTTAGAGGCGGCGGACATGCAGGCGCCGGATTGGGCGGCGACCAAGCCCGCGGTGTACAAGCGGATCACCAATCCGGGCGCGGGCTACAACAACGATCTGTGGCTGATCTCGACCGACGGCGCGCACGCGGCGTGGCTGTCGCAACTTAACCCGGGCCAGGGTGTGCTGCACCCCCGCTTTTCGCACGCGGGCGACCAGTTGCTATGGGGTGAATTGGAATCGACGAACCCGCAGAAGTGGGTGATGAAAGTGGGCAAGTTCCGGGTCGGCTCCGACGGGCCGCACCTGACCGACGTGCGGACACTCGACCCGTTGAATAACGCGTTTTACGAGACGGACGATTTCTCGCCCGATGATAAAAAGATTCTTTTCGCGACCACAAAAACGGCGGGCGATTTCAAGCACATGAGCATCGTCGAGATGGACCTGGCTTCGGGTGCGACGAGGGAACTCACCGGCTCGGATGAGGGAAACGAGCACGCCAATTATTCCCCCGACGGGTCGAAGATCATCTGGGCTTCGAGCCGGGACATTCCGCAAAACGATGCGCTAAAAATAACCCGCAACGATTATTGGATCATGAATGCCGACGGGTCGGATAAAAAGCGGCTGACCTTTTTTAACCAGCCGGGCGCGCCCGAGTACCGGGCCTCATTCAACATCGCGTCCGACATGAGCTGGGCGCCGGACGGGAAGGCATTCGTGGCCTATCTGCAACTGCGCACCACGGGCGAAGCGGCGAATGATTTCACAGGCTCGATCCTGCGGATCACGCTGCCTTAGCCGGCTTCTCGCATTGACCTGCCCGGCGGAATGGGCGAATTTGTCCGGGTTCAGGCCAATGGACGAGTGGCAGAGTGGTTGAATGCGGCTGACTTGAAATCAGCTTTACCCTCGCGGGTAACGTGGGTTCGAATCCTACCTCGTCCGCTTTTTTGCAAGTTAACATGCGGCAACCGCCGTAGATTTTTTTCCAAGGCTTGTCCTGTACCCTTGCTTTTGTATCGTAACCTTTGTGTATAACTCGAGAAAGACCGGGTTCGCGGTTGTTTTCATTAAATCACTCGTCATCTTTGCTGCTTTGGCAATTCCAGGGCATCTGCTTGCGACCGATGCCGCCAAGGACGCATCACCGCTAACGGTTGGGCACGGTTCCGGCCTTCCTGCCCTGAAAGTTGAAGGAAACCTCCTCGTGGCCAATGGCCGGCCCATTCGTTTGCGTGGCATCAACTGGGGTTGGTGGCATCTGTGCGGAACCCGGTACTCCGAAACCGACATGCAACACTTGGCCCAGTGGGGAGCCAACACGGTCCGGCTCGCGTTTTCGTACAACGACCTTGAGACCGACGACAATCCCGCTGTCTGGAAGGAAGACGGCTTTAAGCAATTCGACGACGTTGCGCAATGGGCGAAGCGTTATGGCCTTTATGTTATTTTGGATATGCACGTCACGCCAGGAGGCCAAAGCCCGCAGCCCTACTGTGCGGGCGGACGCAACAGCCTCTGGACGGATGCGAGTGAGCAGTCGCGGTTCATCGCCCTCTGGAGCGAGATCGCCCGGCGCTACCGCAACCGGCCGGAGGTCGCCGCCTATGAATTGCTGAACGAGCCGGGCTCGGGTCAAAAGACGCCGGAATTACTCCACAGTATTGATCAGCGGGCCATCACCGCCATCCGGGCCGTGGACCCGAATAAGATCATCGTGGTCGGAGGCGACGTTGGATCGGGGCCGGATCAGCTCACCGAAGCGATGAAATTTTCCGACAATAATATCCTCTACACCTTCCATTGGTACTTGGGAGCGGGTGGCAACGAGGATTTTGTCAGCGAAGTAAAACAGGATTCGGGAATTGCGGGCACTCACGACTGGGTTAAAATCGAGAAAACCGTCCAAGTTCCGCCCGGCGCGGACCACATGAGCGTCGTCGTTCGATCGACCCGCAACTTCGGATCGGCCTGGTTTGATGACGTCGAGGTGGACGATGCCTCGGGAAAAGTCCTGCAATCTTATGGCTTTGACCAAGGCACGCAGGGTTACCATCCCGAGGCTCTACCGGAAACCATGTCCTTCGATCCTTCGATGGGACACGACAAACCCGGAAGCCTCAAAGTGCACGCATCAACCGAATTCAATGACTGGGCCGGCTGGGTGAGCAAGCGCCTGCCCGTTGAGCCGGGCCAGTCCTATCACGTCTCCACCTGGGTGAAGCTCGATCAAGCCACGGGAGACACTTTTCTGAACGTGCAATTCTTCAGGGTCAAAACACAACTCGATCTCGATGCGTTTCAAAAGAAAATCATCCCCGCCGTCGACTTCGCCAAAAAATTCAACGTCCCGGTCTGGGTGGGCGAATTCGGCTGCGATGCCTCAAATCCGGATCTTCAACCCAAGTGGGTAAACGCCTGCATTTCGCTCTTTGAAAAGAACGGTTTTAGCTGGACCTATTGGAACGACAGGTCAACCGCCTCTCCGGCGGGGATGGATTTGCAGTCCGAACATGCAGACGGCAGCGACTATCCGGTGAACGAGCGCCTCCTGGCGGTGTTTCGCGCCGGCTGGGCCCTGAATCAACCCTTCTGAAGCGCCGAAATGCTTCCAGGTTCTTCTTTTTGTGTTTGAGCGAAGAACCAACGGCAAGCCTTGCGTCGGTTAACAAATCTGTTATTTCTCCTGCATGCGCCCCTTGTTTGGCGGCCTCATCGCCGCAGCCTCTTTCGTACTCACCGCCATGAACCTTTTCGCCACTCCCGTTGAGTCTCTCTATGAACTCAAGGTCAACTCCCTCGACGGTCAGCCCGTCGATCTCGGCCAGTACAAGGGTCACGTCGTGCTGGTGGTCAATGTCGCCTCAAAGTGCGGCTTCACGCCCCAGTATGCCGGCCTGGAAAAACTTTACCTCGATTACAAGGACAAGGGTTTTTTCATTCTCGGTTTCCCGTCGAACGATTTTGGCCATCAGGAGCCGGGCACGCCCGAGGAGATTGCGGCTTTTTGCACCAGCAAATACAACGTCACGTTTCCGATGTTTGAGAAAGTTGTGACCAAGGGCGACGGACAATCGCCGGTCTATCAATTTCTCACCACCGGATTCCCCGCGCCGACTTGGAACTTCTGCAAGTATCTCGTTGATCCCAACGGCAAAGTGCTCAAGGAGTTTCCCAGCAAGGTGAAACCAGATGACAAGGAATTGACCGACGCAATTGACGCTGCGTTGAAGGGGTGAAGGGATGGGTATTCATCCAATAGGGGTGAATATATTCCCGGGGCAACCGGCTATTCCTTCTGCGACAGGACCTGTTGATTGCTTGTTTCCAGCGCCTCGACTTTTTCACGCAACAATTTCATTTCTTCGAGCACCAGCTTGAGTTCAGAATCTTCCTCTTTTTGCATTTTTTGCATGGGTTCAAGAAAGACGGTGGCGATGTAAGCCGTGATGCAGCCAAAGAGGCAAACGCCGGTGGCCATCAGGAAAAGCGCGACGGCGCGTCCGCCCTCGGTCACGGGATATTTTTCGCAGGAGACCGTGGTGATGGTGCTGAAGGACCACCAAAGCGCGTCTTCCGATGTTTTGATGTTTGAATCGGGCGAGAAGGTTTCAAAATTCAGTACAGCGATGGCCGAGAAAACCGCGACCAGAAAGGAAACGAGAATGACCGAAATCACTCCGGTCCGGGCCCGGTGCCGAAAGAGAAAGTGCGCGATGATTTTGGTGGAGCGGAAAGCGCGGAGAATGCGGAACATCCGGATGATTCGAAGCAAGCGTATGTGGTTGGAGGCGGGCAGGAATAGAATTGGAATGCTGGAAATAAAATCGATCCAGCCCCACTTCATAAATTCGAGCTTGGAGGGCGCTTTCCAGAGCCGAAAAAAGAAATCCCATAAAAAGAAAACGCAGACGACCAAATCCATTCCATCGAGAATTTCGTTTGTTTCCGGTGAGAGATCACGGACGAAGGTTTGAATGGCAAAAACGATGAGGACGTAAACGGAAAGAATCAGAATGATGATCTGAAGCATGCCGGGTTCATCGGACTCCTTGTTTGCGACCGCTTCGTTTTCTGGTTCGGGCATAATCGGAAGTTTTTAGACAAGAGCCGTTTGAACTGTGATGCAAACAGGTGACGTTCTGGTGTCATTTCGACTAAGCGGTCGGATGCAGGGCAATGAACCGGCTTCCGTTTCAACGACGGGGATTGTCACAAAATTGGCACGGTACAGTCGTTGACGACCGGCTCGGTTTCACGTTGGCTTTATGGAATTATCCAAAGGAGGCCCATGTTATTTTCGGAACAAACTCCAGCCAGTGATCGCAACGGAATCAACTCCGGGTTTCCTCAAGGTACAAGCCACACGCTGCGGGAGATTCTCGAGGCTAACCGCGCCTATGCTGAAAATTTTGGCGATAAAGCCAGGCTGATCGGCGCGCCCCGCCGCCGCATGGCGATTTTAACCTGCATGGATGCGAGGATGGATCCCGCCAAGTTCAGCGGACTAAACGAGGGCGATGCCCATGTTATTCGCAATGCGGGCGGGCGGGCCAGCGACGATGCCATCCGCTCGCTCGTTGTGTCGTGCAAGTTAATGGGCACAACCGATTGGTTCGTCATACACCACAGCGGCTGCGGCATGCAGTCCTACACCGATGACGAAATCAGGCATTTGCTTGGACTGGATACCGATGAGCATCCCGAAGGCAGCAAGTGGCATGATGTCAAAAAAAGCGCCCAAACGCCGGCCGATATTCATTGGCTGACCTTCAGTGACCTGGTGCAAAGCATCGTTGATGATGTCAAACGCATCCGCCAACATCCGCTCGTGCCACCCTCGGTGGCGATTTGCGGCTACATCTACCACATACATCACGGCATGCTGGAGCCCGTGCCCGAGGCGAATCGGATCGGAGCGCCGCAGATGGAGCCAGCCTAGGTTTGGTGATGGGGTTCGTGGCCGGACTTGGCCCGCTTGCTTGGTGTTCTGTCTTTTGTAAAACCGGTTTGTTGCAAAATGTGCAAAAAGCTTTCGCGTAGAAGAGCCCGTTTCTTGTTGGAAAAAAGCATCTTCGCCCAGAAGGGCGCGGACCCAAATATGGTGACGCGGTGGGGCGCAAACCAGACCTCCCATTTCACCGGATGAGTCGTGACGTGGAGCAGGTGGTCGTTTCCCCTGTCCCACTCATGGGAGGTGGGCCACTTCGACCTCGGCGCATTTTTCTTCAGGAATTGATCGAGAGCTTTGCGCCTGGGGGCGGTCAGCGGATGCTCAATATTGAATTCGTAAATTTTTTCTTTCATCGACGAAAAGTCATTACCCGTCGTGCAGCCGGGAGATGGAAGGACGAATATGGACTAACCGCCAAAGGTGCCGGTGGCGAGGGGTGCTTCCGCTTTGGTGACAACAACCGGCTTGCGGCGTGAAACCTTGCGCTTGGGCGAGGGACGGACCCTTGAAAACCCGGCATGCTGGCCATTGCGACGAGAGATCGGTGGGGCGAACGCTTCGCCGGGTTGCGTTGCTTTCGCCGTGCTGTGGCGGCGCGCGCGGGTACGCGAGGGCTTTGTTTCCGCATACATCGCTTCGGTGGCGAAATCCTCCACACCGGCAGCGGAAAGAAAATCACCCAAGTCGGCCATTTGGAGACCAAACTTTTCAAGAAGCGGTCCTATTTTTTTGCGCAGCTTTCCCCAATTCGCGCCAACAGCAACACCCGCTCCAAAGGCAATTAATCCGGTAAGAACAACGTCACGTCTAGGCATGGCGAAAGGATTGTGGGTTCATCCGCTTCATGGCAATCCTAATCGAGGCAAGGTAGTGTTACATTTCCGTGACAAGATCCGGGATGCACTTGACTTGAATGCCGCTCCACCCAACCTGATCAATAACTATGACTGCCGCAGCTCTTCCCGGTAATATCCTCGTTCTACCCAGGACGGCCACTCGCTCCCGTAAGAAGGCACCTGCTAAAAGCGCGACTGCCGCCCGATCCGGGGCCAGACGCGCGGGGAAAACCGAGGTCCGTGCGGTGCGCACGTCTAAAATTTTGCGCGATCTCTTGGAAAAAAACCCGGACAAAAGTTTTACCGTGCAAAAGATCGTCGATTCCATCGGGGGCTCCTCCTCCTTCGGCACCTCCCTGCTGGTTTCTTCCATTCCGGAAGTCCTGCCAATCCCGATACCCGGTATTTTTGCCATAGTCGTCATTCCCACCGGGATCATCTCGGCGCAGATGATCGCAGGTAATAAACAGCTCAAGCTGCCCAAGTTTATTTTAAAGCGCACCATTCACCGCAAGGCCTTGGCTACCGCCATCCATGCCATTCTCCCTTTTTTGGAAAAGACCGAGAAATACGTCAAACCGCGCTGGCAATGGGCGGTGCATCCGGCGTCCCGGCGATTTATCGGTGCGTTCATCCTCCTGCTGGCGGCGGCCATGGCCCTGCCGGTCCCTTGGACCAACATGCCGCTGGCCATTTCCATCTTTATCATCGCGCTTGGTCTCATCGAGAAGGATGGCATGATGATCACTCTGGGCATTTTGATAGGATTAGCATCATTGGCTTTTCTTGGGGGAATCATTTGGGGAGCGTTATCGCTATTTAGCATGCTTTAAGTTTGGGGCAGGTTTGAGCAGGCGGGAATGTCATCTCTTTGTTACACTACATTCCTTGTTAGTTTTGCCGTGTTCGCCTAGGTAATCTGCATGGCCACCAAAACCCGAAAACTTGAAACCAATGCATTTTCCGTTCTGGGCGATGCGCTTGAATCCGCAGCCGAGAGCTTTGAAGAGGTCACTGTAAATGCCCGGGATTCCGCGAAGAAGGCCGCGGCGACCACCCGCCGGGCTTTAAGCAAAGGCGTCCACAGGACCGGGTATGGAATTTCTTACGGCGTGATTTACGCCGCAGTTTTTTTGACTGAATTGTTTCCCGAGGAAAATCCCTGGCGCCGAGGCCTGGAGGAAGGCGCGCATGATGCCTTGGAGGAACGGAGCAGGATTCGCGAACAAAAGACCAAGAAAAGCAAGACTTCCGCCAAATCCAAAACGGCCGCCAGGACCAAAAAACCCAAAGCGAGCAAAGCCGTGAAAGCGCGCGCCGATCAGTTTGACGCTGCGGTTGAAGCGACCGCTTGATGGTATACGGGCAGGATTTCGGTCATGACTGTCTGATCCTCTGTTTTGGGCCACCTTGAAAGAGAGGGTACGTTTTATGTCTTCACCCGAAACGGCCCTGGCCACCCTTGAGCCACCGCGTCAAAATGGGAGTTACAATGGCTCGTCTAAAGCGCGTCTGAAAGTTTTACGTCCCGTTGCCAAACGCAAGCGGCCTCGCCTGCGGGATGATCTGCAGGTGCTTTTCCCCGGGCCGGGCCGTCTTGAATTTCGAAGCGAGAGCAGATTTTCCACCTGGAACAACAACCGTTGCCGCCAGTTTATCGAGTTAAGTCTTGGGATTCACGAAGTCCGCGAAGTTGAAATCGATTCGTTCAACCGGACAGCTGCGGTCGTTTATCGTCATGGTGGAAATTCCTCACAAGTCGTCCGCAAGATCGCCCGAATATATCGAGGCGACCTTGCGCCCGATTCCCGCCCCACCCTTTCACCCGAACTGCTTCGCGCGCTGCCGAAGAGTCAGCCGACCTTGCGCGCCTTCCGCTACGGCGAGGTTATCAGCACCTGGGAGTTACGCATGCAGCTACCCGGCTGGATCCGGCTGCGCAACGCGCTGGTTCTGAACAAGCCCCACCTTGCCCGGTATCTTGAAAAGGAACTGGTCAGCCTGATGGGTATCAAGCACCACGAAATCCATGTGCGTGGCGGCAGTATTACGATCGAGTTTAATCCGCAGATCATCCACAAGCAGCAAATCGTCAGTCATCTTGACGCTGCCCTCTGTCGTGCTCCCAAGCGTCCGCTCAAGCAGGTGGGCGATCACCACTTCAAAATCGCCTCCGCATCACTGGCCCTCTCCGCCACGGCGACTTTTTTCAATCCCGCTCTGCTGCCCATCGGCGCGGTGCTGATGCTTTACACGGCCATTCCCAGTTTTCGCCGGGCCTATCATTCGATGCGTCACGAGCGCCGGCTGGGAATCGATTCACTCGACACGATCATCTTCACCGCGTGCCTGTTTACCGGAGAAATTTTTGCCGGTGCCATGACGGCATGGTTCCTCAGTCTTGGCCGCAAACTGCTTAAGCAGACACGGGCGGAATCCGCCAAGGTCCTGCTGCAAATGTTCGGCAAACAACCCACCCTGGCCCGCGTGTTGAAGGATGGAAGGGAAATCGAAACGGACCTGGAAAAAATCAAGCGCGATAATCGCATCGTGATATACACCGGAGAAGTGGTGCCGGTCGACGGCGTCATTGTCGAGGGTGATGCGATTTTGGACCAACACGCGCTCACCGGGGAATCGGCCCCGGCGGAAAAGAGTGTGGGCGGCAAAGTCTTCGCCTCGACGGTGATGCTGGCTGGAAAAATCGTGGTGCGCGTCGAACGTGCGGGCAAGGACACCGCTTCAAGCAAGATTAGCCGGATTTTGAACAAAACCGTCGCCCACAAACTGCGCGCGCAATCGCGGGGCGAAGAACTGGCCGACAAGGCGGTGCTGCCCGCCTTGGGATTATCCGCCTTGGCGGGAGGAACCGTTGGCGCCAGCGGAGCCTTGGCCGTCATCAATTCCGATTTGGGCACCGGCATCCGTATGGCGGCGCCGCTGGGCATGCTCACTTCGATCACGCTTTGCGCCCAGCAGGGCATTCTCGTGAAGGATGGCCGGGCATTGGAGTTGATGCGGAATGTAGACACCGTTCTTTTCGACAAGACGGGGACCCTGACCCGGGAAAAACCGGAGGTCGGGAAAATCCTTTGCTGCGGAGACTATCCGGAAGAGCAAATTTTGACTTTTGCCGCCGGAGCTGAACAAAAATTTACCCATCCCATCGCCCGCGCCATTCTCGATAAATTTGCCGCGTTGAAAAGACCCATGCCGCGCTTGGATGCCTCCAAATACCATGTCGGTTACGGAATTACGGTGGAGATAGAGGGCTATACGGTGCGCGTGGGCAGCCGCCGCTTTATCGAAATGGAAAACCTCGCCATCCCGGACAGAGTCGAGTTGGAGATGAAGGAATTACACGCGACGGGACATTCCTTTGTTTGCGTGGCCATCGGGAATCAACTGGCCGGTGTCATCGAATTACAATCCTCGCACCGGCCCGAGGTGGAGGAAATCATCTCGGGTTTGCGCACCCGCGGCGTGAATCACATGGCCATTATTTCCGGCGATCATGAGAAACCGACGCGCCGTCTGGCGGAACACCTCAAGATGGATCGCTATTTCGCCGAAGTCCTGCCGCAGGACAAGGCGCGCTACGTGGAGCTTTTGCAGAAGGAAGGCCGCACCGTCTGCTTTGTCGGCGACGGGATCAACGATTCCATCGCGTTGAAAAAAGCGAACGTTTCCATCTCGCTCCGGGGCGCGTCCTCCATTGCCACCGATACCGCGCAAATCGTTTTCATGGAAGAAAGTCTGGCCAGGATTTGCGACTTGAAGGATTTCTCCCTGGCTCTTGAACATAACGTGCAGAGGAGTTGGAACCTCATTCTGATGCCGAACGGTTTTTGCATCGCCGGCGTATTCCTTTTCGGTTTCAACATCTGGCATTCGGTTTTTTTCAACAACGCCTCCGCCATACTGGCATTGTTGAACGGTTTGCTGCCTTTGCGCAAGGCGGCGAGACTGCACGAGGAACGACAAAAGAGCCGTCAGTTGTTGGTGGAAATTTAACCGCGAAAAATACGATGATCCAGATACTGTTGCCGGGAGAAAGTTCGCTGAGCAAGGTTGAACTTCAGGATACCAAGAATTTTCGCGACCAGTTGGGCAGGGCGCGCTGGGTCGATTTATTCGACCCCGAACCACACGAGGAAAAATTCCTGGAAGAGGTGTTGAAGCTCGACATTCCCAGTCATGAGGAAATGACGGAAATTTCCGAATCGAGCCGCCTGTTCGTCGAGGGGGATGCTCTCTACTTGTCGTGCTGGTTGCTCTGCTATGAGACGGCCATTCCGCAAAACGCCTCGATCTCCTTTATCATCACGCCAAAGCACTTCATCAGCATCCGCTACTCGGACCACCACGCCTTCCGCATTTTTCGCAGCGCGCAGAAAGGCATCCAGCACCACCGCTTCCGCAGTTCGGATGGGGCGTTGTTGGAGGTGCTGGAGGCGGCGGTGGGGCACATCGCCAGCACCCTGCGCTTGATCGAACAGGACCTGAATAGTCTCTCGCTGGTCATCTTCGGGGAACAAAAAAAGCAAAAAACCGGGGCTCCCAATATGGGGCTGAAACGCATCGTTCAGCGTCTCGGCAAACGTAACTCTCTTGTGGCCAATTTGAGGGAAAGTGCTGTCAGCCTATCCGCGTTGACGCCATTTTTGATCGAAAATGTCCGCGACTGGATGAACCCCGATCTCAAGCTTCGGTTTGAGATTTTGGTGAAAGACATCGAGTCGTTGCGCGAGTACGATGGCCAATTGACGTCGGAGATCGGTTTTCTGCTCGACTCCACAGTTGGTCTCATCGGCTACGAGCAAAATCAGACCATGAAGTTCCTAAGCGTGGCTGCCCTGCTGGTCGTTTTTGTCTAAATTTAATCAAAAACACCGATGGCCAAGCATACGACCCATCTGGCAATCATTCCAGCTCGTCACAACGGCGCCACTCGCCGCCCAACGCGCTCAACGACCCCCAATGGTGGTCTCCGGGACATTCATGCCAGAATGACCGGCGGCAACAGGACCCTTCACTTGCAAGGCGATCTCCTGGTCGAAGCTTTGTCCCACACCACGCGGCGAGACTTGATCGACCGCTTTTTTGCGCTTCCCAGGTTGAGCTTCTTGCACCTGAATACCCGCAAGGGCAAGGCGCGCCTTCACTTCGAAGAAAAAACGACCAAGTCGGAAGTTCTCACTGCCCTGGCCGTTATCATGCGCAGCCGGGTCATTGAGCGTCTTCCTCTGGCCAATGATCACTTGCTTCTTGATGAAGAGCATCCTGACGCGATTGAAATCAGCCGTGTGGGCCGTGAATTGACGTTCTGGCGGATTGAGATGCGCAACCCGGGACATTATCGATTGTGGCATCCGCTGCTTCACTCGGACATCGCCCGGCAGCAGGTTTTGCAAGAGTTTGCCACCCTGCCCGATGTCGTCAGGAAAGCGCCCTCCTTCCTTCATCGGGCCGCCATCCATATCTGGGTCCGCCCGCACCGGATCGATCCCGCGCATTTGATCGACATACTCGATCCCGTGTTGGCCGACTACATGGTGGGACCAACGGAGATCGCGCGCCAGCCCTTCAAGGAAGCCGTGATCAACGCCAATCTTGCGCTGTCACCCATCTCCGATTTCCTCTTTCCACCGGTCGGGCTGGCCAATGCGGTCCTGGTCGGCGCCATCAATCGCAGCCACATCATGCCGGCTTTTCGCGACCTGCGCCACGGCCGCACCAACCTGCATCTGCTCTATCTCTCCATCGGTGGGCTGACCCTTCTCACTTTCAATTTCTTCGCGGCGGCGGTCATGTATTGGCTCCTCCTATTTTGGCCGCGCGAGGCCAAACGCCTGCGGCAGCAATACGAAACGGACTTTCTTTCCTCTTACCGCCGCCGACCCCTGCGTGTCTGGGTGGAACGCAAGGGATCGGTCATTGAAACCCGTGTGCGGGAACTCACGCCCGAAAGCGTTGTTGTGCTCAATCCCGGTGATCTGGTTCCGGGTGATGGCGTCGTATTGAGCGGCAGCGCCAAAATCGACGATCGCCGGATCACCGGTGCGATGGAATCCCAAACCAAGACGCAGGGAGAACCGGTTTACGCTTCAAGCCAGGTGCTGGAAGGAGAACTGCGCATTCAGGTCCGCTCGACGAACGAGGACTCGGCCGCGGCCCGCATTGCGGCCTGGTATGTCGAGAATCTGAAAATCAACCCCGAACACCAAAGCCTGCGGGCCAATGAGTATGCCGAGTCCGCGGTGCTCCCGGTTTTGCTGATCGGCCTGCTGGGTCTTTACCGTGGAGGTCTCTCCATGGCCAAGGCCGCAATTCGCCCGGACTATCTGACCGGACCGATGATCGCTGAGGACTTTGTCGACCTCGCGATGACGATTCGCGCCGCACGGGAAGGCATCCTGCTCGCCAACGCCTCGTCCCTCGCCGCGCTCGCCACCTGTGACTGCCTTATCCTTGACGACACCGTCCCTTGGAACACCCGCGGGCTGGAAAGCGGCGACTTCGCGGACCGCGTTCATGACCACGGCGTTTCGGAAATAGCGTTTCTATCGGGAGAAAAGTCCAGCGCCGTTTCCAAATCGAATTTCGATGCCATCCGTCACGAGTTCACCACGGAGGCGAAACGGGCCTACATCGCCCAGCGGCAACATTTCGATCACATTGTGGCGTATGTGGGCGATTGCCAGGCGGAAGCGCCGGTGGCTGCCCAGGCTGATCTTGCCATCTCCGTGCTGACGCCTCCCCATGTCACGCCGCACGGCACGCAAGCCGCGCTTTTGGGCGCCGATTTAATCAAGATTTTAGGCCTGTTGAATCTCGTCAAGGAATCTCGCGCCGAGTTTAAGACCGCTTTCGGCGTCAGCCTCGTGCCCAATGCCGCCTCGGTCATCGGCGCGCTCTATTTCCACACGCATGTGGAAACCTCGGTGATTCTCAGCAACCTCGGTACTCTGGCGAATTACCTGCGTTACCGTTCCATGATGCGTTTGGAATGACGTGCTGGGGAAAAACAGATCGCGGATGATAAGCGCCGATAACCGATCTAGAACCCAGCCCAGGCGAAGGCAACGACGACAGCCGCAAACGCTAGGCAGTAAAAACCGAAGTAATGCCATCTTCCCGTTTCCAGCCATCTGGAAAGAAGACGGAGCGCCAGAAGACCGGCAACAAAGCTGCAACCCATTCCGACCATTCCGGGAAAGAGGAGGGATGTCAGGTGAACGGGCTGGGCGGCGGTCGAGTTGGCTTTAAGCAACCGCTTAAGTTCAAGGATGATCACCGGGGGGGTGAGGATAACCGCCAGGGCAAAACTAAATTCCTCGGCCCGGCGCTTATTGATCCCAAGCAACAGGGCGGTTGAAATCGTCGCGCCCGAACGGGAAAATCCCCGGAAGGGAAGACAGAGCGCTTGGACAATTCCGATCCAGCCTGAAGCGGGCAAGGTTATCTCCTGATCGTCTCCCCCGTTTTTGGCGAACAGACCGGAAACAATAATCAAGAGACCCGCCGCAGCCAGCGCCCCGCCGACGAGCGGGAGATTGGAAAAAAGTTCTTCCACTTCAGCCTTCGCGCCTCCTCCCAGGATGACTTTCTCAATCACTACTTTTAGAACGAACCCCAGAATGAACGTGATCACGGTTGCAACTGCCAGACTGGGCAGAATGGAAAGGAAACGGTTGAAGCTTGAAAAATAGCTCTCTTTCCATGCGCTCCAGAAATAAGCGATTACGGCAAACATGGTCCCGGTATGGAGCATCACGAGCAGGAAGGTCAGCTCGGGCCTCGAAGGGTCCAGCCCCATTAATTTTTCAGCCAAAATGACGTGGGCGGAACTGGAAACCGGCAGTAATTCCGCAGCGCCCTGTAAGAACGCAAGAATGATGATTTGAAACCAAGTAGGTGACATTGGGTTAAAGGATTTGGGTTCTGGTCAAAGGCAAGGTTGGTCGCGGAATGAGTCGGTCGGCACTATTCACAAATGCGGCGAGTATGCCGGTGTTCGGCCCAAAAGCAATCTGCCCGTCGTTGACTTCTCGGGGTAATGTCATAGGCTGATAATCAGGGATTTATGGCTGCCGTTTACGAAAACAACGCTTGGGCGCAGGTGAAGGAGGGCTGGAGACAGCTTTACGGGTCCTTTGCGCGCCAAGGCGTCAGCGTGGAGAATCACGAATTCCGCGCGGCGGCGGCGGTTGATTGGGGCCGGAGTTTTCACCGCGACAGCGTCGAGCTTTGCCTCAACCTGCGCGGCAACGGTACCGTGCGCGACGGACGGACCGAAGCGCGATATGCGCCCCATACAGTCGGCTTTTACTGCAATACGAAGTCGGACCTGAAAGCGCAGCGAGCGGCTGGCGAGACCCATTCGTTTATCACCGTCGAGTTTTCCCGGGGTTACGTGGAATCGCAGGTCGAATCAATGGAGGATGCGTTGCATCCGGCGCTGCGGCGCTGGCTTTCGGGCCGCGCGGGTTCGGCGGCCGACGTCGGCGTAATGTCGCCGGGGCAGGAAGTGACATTTCAGGCACTGCGGCAGCCGCCCGTACCGGTAGCGGCCCGGAAACTCTGGTACCAGGGCAAGACACTGGAACTGCTCTCCCAGGTGCTTTTCGAGCCTGTGCCTCGGGAGGAATTTTTCTGCCAGCGACAAAAACGGGTGGCACGCGAACGGGTGGAGCGGACGACGGCGATCCTGCGCAGTCATCTGGCCGATCCCCCCGACATCGAGGCGCTGGGAGCGCAGGTCGGCTGCAGCCCGTTTTACCTGAGTCGGCTTTTCTCGAAAGACATGGGCATGACAATCCCGCAGTACGTACGTCAGCTTCGAATGGAGCGGGCGGCTGAATTACTGCTGGCGGGGCGGCACAACGTCACCGAAACGGCGATGGAAGTCGGTTATTCGTCGCTGAGCCATTTCAGCAAGGCGTTCTGCACGACGATCGGCTGTTGTCCGGCCTTGTTCCCTTCGGCCAGGGCACTGGTGGAAAAATTCCAGGCGCGGAAAATGAATCCTACAGCCGGATAAATTCGCCGACCTTTGGTAGCGCTTTGAGCGCGGCGGCGTTGGCGGTATCGGGCAGTTCGGGCTTGTCCCGATCAACGTTAACGAGGCAGAGAAAACCGAGTGGCTCGCCGGTCGTGGCGCGGAATTGGTGCCAGGTCAGTGAGGGGATGTGGATGAGATCGTTGAGGCTGATCTCGTAGATGGCGTCGCCGACGAGGCAGTGGCCGCGCCCGCGGATGACCATGACGGAGTGAATGTGGTCGTGGCGCTCGAGCGTGGAATGGCCGCCGGGTAGGATTTCAAAGTAGCGGAGTTGCGCGCCGAGCTTGGGGCCGCCCTCGAAGAGAACCTGACGTGAGATGGTCTTGAAGTGGGTGCCGTCCTCTTTGTAGTTGAGGACGGGCAGGCCGTCCCAGCGGAAATCGCCGGCGTGGCGGATGAGGGTGTTCATGATCGTGCCCGACACCCTATCACCGTTTTCGGGTTAAAAAAAGCAAACCAAGCAAGCCGGGGATGAACGCCCCCAAAGCGTAGCCGATGGTATCAAGGACGACTTTCCCCTCTTCTTTCAGTCCGATCAGCGCAAAAAGCGCCGCAGCCAGAAACGCGATGGTCAGACAGTAGCGACGGCGATTATTCCAGACTCGGCAATGCCATCCCAAGGCGGCGCCGGCAAAACTGATCAGCACCACGGGGAAAAAAGGCCACCCGAACAAGGCGAGGACGGGCGCGGCAAAAAATCCCATGGGTCCCATGACTGCAATCCCAAAAATTCCGGACGCAAGGAGAAATGCGCTTGCCGAAACGCCTGCAACTTCGACTGCAATTTCGGAAAAAACATCAAATTTCATTGTGAGTTGAGCAAAATAATTAGCGTTGATTCTTTCGATGCCGTTCTGATCCGGCCCGGCTGTTGGAAGAGGAGGCAAGATCATAGGCAAGTTTTTCAAGTCGCCTGGCGTGCAGGGCGGAGGTGAGCGATTCCGGGGGCGGGCCGGGTTTCTCCCTGGTGCTGAGGGCGGCGACCTTGTCGAAAGGCGTCTTCGCCAGCGGGAGGGCAACGCGTCCGCAAAAGGCCCAGGCAGGGCGATTGAGTTTGCGCGCGAGTCGGCCGAGTTGCGCGGGGGCCTTGCCGAGAAGCGAGGTGCGGTCGAAGCTGCCCTCGCCGGTGATGACAAGATCGTGCGCACGGACCAGGGCATCAAGTTTGGCCAGGCGACGCACGAGTTGGAATCCGTTTTCGCGCCGCGCGTTGAAAAAGACAATGAGTCCGTAACCGCAACCACCAGCGGCACCCGCGCCGGGTTCTTGGGCGGCATCGCGGCCAAGGTCGCGCCGGACGATGCGGGCGAGACGACGCAGGCCGGCGTCAAGGCGCGCAACCATGGCGGAATCGGCGCCTTTTTGCGGCCCGAACTGGACCGCCGCGCCCTTCGGGCCGTAGAGGGGATTATCGACGTCGGTGGCGACGACGAAGCGTGCGCGCGGAAGCTCGGCTGGCGGGACGATGCGGGCCAGTTGAGCGAGGCCGGCGCCGTTAAGCGGAATATCGCGGCCATTTTGGTCGAGAAAGCGGTAACCGATGGCTGCAGCGAGGGAAATGCCGCCTTCCGTGGTGGCGCTGCCGCCGAGACCGACAAGAATTTCGGTGCAGCCTTCGCGTAGTGCAAGGGTGATGAGCCTTCCGGTGCCAAGATTGTTGGTCTGTTCGGGATTGCGCAGGGCCGGTGGCAGTTGCGCGATGCCGGAAGCTTCGGCAAGGCCGATGACCGCGGTGTGGCCGTCGTCCAGCAGGCCCCATTTGGCGCGGCAGGGGCGCAGGGCGGCGTCGATCGTCCGGATGGCTCGGAACCGTCCCCGGGACTGGCGGACCATCACCTCGACGAAGCCTTCGCCGCCGTCGGTTAGGGTGAATAGGGTGGTCTTTACGCCGGGCCAGGCGCGGCGCAGCCCTTTTTCGATGGCGCGGGCGGCAGCCTCCGACGTGAGCGTGCCCTTGAATTTGTCAGGAGCGATTAAAATGCGCCGCGGGATTTTGTAAGAAACTTCCCGCGCACGGCGATTTCTGGGCATGTCTTTGATCAAAGAGAATCTTGCCCGCGACGCAAGGATGACCGTACAAAATCTTTGCCGGATGGCGCGCGCGGCGTTTCTGGCGGCGGCAAAATCCCTAGTGGGCGAAGATGTCCTGGTTTGCGCGGCGCCCACCCTGAACGCCTTTATTTTTCACGCGACAAATCACGCAAGCCGCGTACGTTCCACGCATGTCCAAGCCCCGCCCTTTTCTCTACATTAAATCCGGCTGCCCGTGGTGCGTCGAAGCCGAGGATTACCTGCACCAGCACGGTATCGCCTACGGCAAGGCCGACGTGCGGACGGACCAGGTCGCCTTCGACGAGATGAAACGGCTTTCGGGCCAGACCATGGCGCCGACCCTGCGTTGGGACGAGGAAATCCTCGCCGATTTTGGCGTGGAGGAACTCGACGCCTTTTTGCGGAAGCGGAACGTGATCAAATGAAGCGGATGGTGCCGTCCCATGAGCCATAAATCGGCGAAAATCGAAGAGTTGTTGACGGGGATGGAGGCGGTGCCCGGGTTCGACCGGCATTACGTTGGCTTTTTTCGCTGTTTCAACGCCCAGCTTTATTACGAAGCGCACGATGTGCTCGAGGAGGTCTGGCTGCCGATGCGGGGACAGCCGCAGGCGAAGTTTTATCAGGGACTGATCCAGATGGCGGGCGGGTTTGTCCATTTGCAGAAAGGGCGGCTTGACCCGGCGGCGCGTTTGTTTGCGCTGGCATTGACGAACTTCGAGGGTTATCCGTCGCGGCACGCTGGGGTGGACCTCGACGCTATCCGGCATCTGTGCCATCACCATCGCGAGGAGATCATCGAGTCGCACGCCAAGCTGAACCCGTGGTCGCGGGAACATCCGCCGAAATTCGAATTGCCCGCCGGGGCGTCGATCTAAATCTAAATGATTTTACGGTTTTGCCGTATACCCGGTTGCTTGATCAAGGACAAGCGTCGGACGACGACAACCAAGCTCGACCGCTTTCAGCATTTTGGACGCTCTCAAATTTTTTTCCGTTCGACTTCGTCCTCGAACTCCCGTAATTTTTGCTTTGCTCAAGCAAAGTCGGTTGTATGCCGGGATTGGAAAACCCATGCAAATCCAGAGGGTACCAAGCCTTTTTGCTGAAAGCGCCAAGTAGTTATAGTTGGGATGTCAGGAGCTGTGGCCGAGTGGCTGAAGGCGATGGTTTGCTAAACCGTTGTACGGCCTTAAAACCGTACCGAGGGTTCGAATCCCTCCGGCTCCGCTCCTCTGAAAATAGGGTTAGGCGTACCAAAAACGTACCAAACTCTCTTTGGGTGGCCTTGTGATTTTGAGACGGGCCTTCCCCTGTCTTTATATATCAGGGACTAACCGATGCTGCGACCATCTGCCACCGGAGTCGGAAAGTTATTCAATCGTCTTCTCCGTAACTCATGGAATCGCGCTGGTGGTCGCCCGCTGCAGGTCGAGTTCGAGTTGGGTGTATCAGCGAAAACCCAAAGAAGAGGAAATCAGCGATATTTTTTTGTTCTCTATCTGGTGCAATATTGCAGCAGCTCGTGGTGGACCGCCTCAGCGGCGATGGATCTCGCCGTGTCCTCAAAAGAGCAAGGTTTCTCGGTCAGCAACACGGGCGAGTCGTTTTCATCCTCGGGGCGCCTTCCATGCGAACCCCGCACAAGCGCGGCATCGAGCGGGATCACCTTCAACAAGCCCCTGAGTCCGAGTTTTTTTCGCAGCAAAAAGGCGGCGATGCGCAGATGAGGCCAGCGTAGTTTGGGGTCAAGAAACAGTTCCGCTGGATCGTAGCCCGATTTGCGATGAATATCGACCGTGCGCGCGAAGTCGGGAGCAAGCGCATCATCCTCCCAATAATAGTAGGTGAACCAACTGCGCGGTCTGGCCACGGCAATGAGATCGCCGCTGCGTCGGTGTTGGATTCCCCATTCCGTTTGCGCATGGCGGTCCAAAACCAGTTCGACGCCCGGTTCCGACTCGATGGCCGTGCGCACCTTCGATTCCAACGCGCGGTTGTTGAGATAAATGTGGGCAACTTGATGGTCCGCGATGGCGAAAGCCTGACTGGCTCCGCAGTCGAGTGTTTCCAGGCCAAGTTCATCTTTAAGCGCGAGCCAGCCGTGGCGGCGGAAGAGACGGTTAAGGTGGATGGGCGTGTTGACTTCCGTGATTCCATATTCGGAGAGCACGGCGACCTGAACCGACCGCTTCTGGAAAAAATCGATAAGGTCGCCGACCAGATCGTCCACCAGGCGCAGATCATCTTCGATTTTGGGATCGCGCGGTCCGAGGCGTTGGAGGTTGTAATCGAGGTGCGGCAAATAAACCAGGCTGAGCGTGGGTCGATGTCGTTCCTCGATCCAGCGTGCGGCATCAGCAATCCACCGCGAGGAGCCTATCCCCGCCATCGGTCCCCAAAACTGGGTGAAGGGAAATTCACCGAGATCTTTCTTTATTTCCGGACGCAGCGAGAGCGGTCCGGTATGGATGTCGAAAATCTTGCGGCCATCAGCGGGATAGAGCGGTCGCGGCGTGATGGAGTAATCGACGGCGGCATGCATGTTGTACCACCAGAAGAGTTGGGCGCAGGTGAAGGAAGAATCCTGCGTGCGCAGTTTGTCCCACAATTTCGGACCCGCCACGAGATGGTTCGATTGCTTCCAGAAATGGACCTCGGCCAACTCTCGGTCGTACCAGCCGTTGCCCACGATGCCATGCTGCGCCGGCGGCAGGCCCGTTAGGTAACACGATTGGGCGGTGCAGGTGACTGCCGGGAAGGCCGGACAGATCGTGCTTAATTGCCCGTTGCGGGCAAAGGCCGAGAGCCGCGGCATGGCCGGGCCGAGCAGCGCGCGGGTTAGACCTACGACGTTGAGAACCACGGTGCGGCGTATCATGGGTTCAGATGGCGACGGGTTGCAGCTTGGAACGACGCGCCAATTCCAAAATGCTTTCCCGCATCAACGCGGCATCGATTTCGCGCACTTCCACGCCGCGACCGATCTCCTTTAGCAGAGTCACAGTCAATTCTCCTCCGAGATGCTCACGAAATTCCTCCAAGCCGTCGAGAAGAAGCAAATTTCCGGTCGGGTCGATTTGTGCCATAAGCGGATCGAAGATGGAGAAGCCCAGCTTCAGGATGAGGGCAAGCGCGCGGTCGGTCGCAACGCCGGAAAACATGCCCCTTTTGTGACTGTAGAGGGTGTCGAGCGCCAGTCCCAAGGCAACCGCCGCGCCGTGTGAAATCGTGAAGGCCGACATTTGCTCCAGTTTGTGGGCTGACCAGTGACCAAAATCGAGCGGTCGCGCGGAGCCGAATTCAAACGGATCGCCCGATTCCGCGATATGCCGGACATGGAGTTCCGCGCAACGGCGAATGATCCGTTCCATCGCACCGTTTGCAAGGAGGGCCAGATCGTCCGTCGAGTGCTCGATCTCCTCAAAGAAAGCGGCGTCTCGAATCAACGCGACCTTGACTGCCTCGATCAATCCCGCCCTTTTCTCCACCGGGGGAAGATGACTCAGAAACTCGCTGTCGTTGATAACCGCGAAGGGCGGCGAAAATGTTCCGATAAAATTTTTCTTACCAAAGGCATTGATGCCGTTTTTTACCCCAACGCCACCATCAGCCTGGCTCAGCGTCGTGGTGGGCAAACGAATGTGTCGCACACCACGATGGGCGGTGGCTGCGGCAAACCCTGCGGCATCGAGCAACGCTCCGCCACCGATGGCGAGAAGGTAGGAATGCCGGCAAACGCCGTGTTGTTCGATTTGACGATGAAGCTCATCGACCAGATCGCTATTATTTTTTGCCGCTTCTCCTCCCAGCGCAACGAGAGGAGGGCAGACAAGTCTTGCCTGACAGGATTCGAGGGAAAAATAGGAAACGACTTGATCGACCAATAAGGGAAAAGTTCGCACCACACCCTGGTCGATGACGACAAGCACTTTCGCCGGGCTTCCTGAAGCCGAGGCGGAAACGAGTCGGGCAAGAAGGTGATTCTGTGGCGAGAATGTGCAGCGCGTGAAGTAGATGCGATGCGCGAACGAGACCTTGATCGTGCGTTCGAGGGAGGTCGTCATGTTTGGCATCTCACACGATGAAGTTATGTTGCCGGGACGATGCGTTGCAAGAGGAGAGCAAAACCGAAGAGGAGAAAAAATTCGGCGGTAGAAAATCCAAGCACTGGGGCAACTGCGATCATGTCGACCAGGACAATGCCTGCCAGCAGGCCGGAAACAACGCGCCCGATGGAGCGATTCGTTTTGCGCCAGAGCGGGACGAGGAGCCAGGCTATCCAGCCAAGGAACAGGAGACAGAATAAAAGTGGACGGGTATAGTGATAAGGCAAAAGGACACACATTCCGACTGAGAGCAGGACGGGAAGCAGAAACAACGGGAACGCCCAATGTGAAGGCTTTTCGGGTCGGCTCTCGCCCCGTGCGAGATAGGTGATTCCGGCAACGTAGACGCCAAGAACGACCGCCGGCGGCAGTACTGACCACAAAAGGTCAGGGTTTACGGAGACCGGGACCACAGACCAAAGAAGATAGGGGCTTGATGCGGCTGATGCGGCCAGCAGATACAGGAGGAACCGGCAGAAGCCCATCGTGAGCGGTGCCCAGGAGACATTTTTGTGCCGGAAATCGTAAAGTACGATGACGGCGAGCAGCAGCAGCGCGATTTCGCTGGTGAGCCAGCAGAACGGAATCAGGCAGGCAAGTCCTGCCGCGAACCAGAGCACGGCAAGCAAGCCGACCGCGCGCCGGGAAATCTTTCCGGCGGGAATCGGACGCTCCGGATAATACTGGGCGTCGAAATTGGCGTCGCAAAAATCGTTGAGGAACATGCCACCGGTGTAGAGAAGACTTCCGCCGACAAGCAGGAATGCGAGCGCTTTCAAGTCTATCATCCAGGCCATAATCCAGCCTGTAATCAGATTGGACCAGACCGTTGGCAGGTTGGAAACGCGCCCGAGGATGAGCAAGGTCCGAAAACGTTCGCGGAGTGATTTCATGCGCATGTTATCGGCTAAGAGATTCGGCTGAACTGATCCTTCGACAAGCTCAGGATGACGGAATCTTCAATTAAGACCACGCTGCGCGAGTTGATTCAGACACCACTCATACTCCCGGACAAGCTGGTCGACAACTGACTTGGCGCGTAACTCTTCGGGCAGAACTTCCCAAGTGTAGGTTTCCATTTCAAGATGGGAACAGAGGCCGGGTTGCCGCGCGAGAAGGTCGAGCAGCCCCAGGAGATGGGGCGTGGTGGTCTTGCCATGGGCCAGGTTTGTCGCGTGGAGGGGTACATGAAAATGAATACGCCACTCGTCGTCTCCGGGCGGTTGGTCGAGGGCCACATCCAAGTCTTTGTCGCGGCGAAGCGTTCCGTCCATCGTCTGGGCGACGACCTGGTGCAAATAGGTGTCGTCGGCAAAACGCCGGAGCCATTCACGTCCGACTTTGTCAGGCACGATCTGGAGCGCGGAGCTCAGATGAATTTTACTGATGCGGACGCCTTCCTTCTGCAAGGCGGTGACCACATCGGCGGGTTTTTCGTATTCCACCGCCATGTGACAGGTGTCGTAATTGACACCCAGGAGGGTTCGGAGCCGCGAGTCGCCCGGACGATCCGCCTCCATCTCCTGGAAGAAGCGAAGGGTTTCGGCGCTCGTCTCCCATAAGCCGAGCGGTTCAGGTTCCACGCCCAGGTGGAGGCGGCGGCCATGGAGCACGGAGCATTGTTCGATATGATCGAGGCATCTCCAAAGCTGCCCGCGAATTCGAGTTTTTTGTTCTCCGGTGATGATGAATTCCTTGAAGGAACCGGGCAGCGTGCTGACGCTTCCCTCGACGCCCTCGGGGAGAAGTTGCGCGAGCAAATCAAAAAGCCGATTGGTGTAAGCCAGCCGCTCGGGATGAGTCCAGTCGGGAAGATAGACCCGCTCCTTAACCTTGGCTCCGTGAAATTGGCCGAAGGGAAATCCGTTGATCGTGAAAACGTAACACTGATGCTGATGCAACCATCTCCGGAACGCGTCCAGCGTGCGCGGTTCGCTCAACTGGCGCGATGCTAGGTCGCTCAGACGCAAACCGATGGCGTAGAGTCGGCCGGGACAGACCCGCTCCTTGACTGCGAGCGTGTACTTTTCAAGCGAGGCCTGGGTTTCCGGCCAATCGTCGCCCCGGTGAATGTTCGTGCAGTAGGCAAGATGGAGATTATTTTTGAGCCGCACGGCATTTGTCCTCCCAGCCGATTTCATCCAGCTGGAACTTGGGATTCTGGCTCAGAAACTGGATGGGATTTTCGTAGACGAGTCGGTCGACGGCCTCTTCACTGTGTCCGCGCCGCTTCATTTCGAGGGCTGTTTTCGGAACAGCAAGGGGATCACTTTGGCCCCAATCGCAGGCACAGTTGAGCCAGATACGCTGTGCCCCGTAAACTTCCACCATGTCGATGGCGCGCGCGGGCGTGCATTTCGATTGAGGATAGAGCGTGATGCCCGCCCAAAAGCCCGCGTCGAGCACCACATCCACAGTGTGCTCTTCGACATGGTCGATAATCACCCGCGCCGGGTCGATGCCCCGGTTGTTTTTAAGAACGTCGACGATAAGACGTGTACCCTTCCATTTATCTTCGAGGTGCGGTGTATGAACGAGGATCATCTGGTCATAGCGCACGGCGAGGTCGACCTGCTTTTCAAAAACCGCGACTTCGTTGCGGCTGTTTTTATTCAGGCCAATTTCTCCGATGCCCAGGACATTAGGCCGGTCGAGGAACGCGGGAATCATCGCGAGAACGTCGTTAGCCAGGGAAAGATTTTCCGCTTCCTTGGGGTTGAGGCAGAGCCACGAATAATGGGGAAGGCCAAATTGTGCGGCGCGACGTGGTTCGTAATCGGTCAACTGGCAAAAATAATCGTAAAATCCCTGCGCCGAGCTGCGATCAAACCCGGCCCAAAAAGCAGGCTCACAGACGGCACGGCATCCCGCCGTGACCATGGCCGCGTAGTCATCCGTCACCCGGCTGATCATGTGGGCGTGAGGTTCGATGTAACGCATGCTAGATGGAGAAAAACATGCGGTTAGAATCCGCTCCAGGCCCCGCTGGCCGATTTCGTGCCCGCTTCCGGAACCGGTTTTTCCGTCGGGTCGCTTAATACGAGCAGGATTTTTTTTGCTTTCTCGGGGCCGGGTTTTCCAAGCTCATTGAGCGCAGCGCGCAGCGATTTTATCCGGAAATCGTCCGTTCCATCGCTCCGCTCGATGCGGTCAAGAAAAGCCGCCAGATCGATCAGCTTGGAACGAGCCTCGGCAAAATAAAGATCGGTGAGATGCAAGCGATCCATGGATCATTTCACGGTTTGACGGCGGAGGGTTCCACCAAGGTGATGCTGAATTCGATGGGAGTATCAAGAGGGGGAACCGCCTTTTCCTGCACCTGCCAAATTTCGTCATTATCGTAGCCTTCGCGCGGGTTGTTGACAAGTGCGGTGGGGTCGGTAACGACGGCCACAATGGAAGACTCCTGATCGGCGAGAAAGACGCCGTCCTGAATCATGGAGCCGTTGTAGGTCCAAGACCCAGGAGTCATGGATCGATTGGTTTGGAGGTTAAAAATCCAATTATCCGCAGGAACTTCCTGCGACTTTCCGTTTTGGGTACAGATTACGGAAATCAGCACCGGCGGCCCTTTCAGCTTCGGGGCCGATTGGAGGTAGGGCGTGTCGATGGCGGCAGGGGGGACAGATTCGTTCGGATTGGCGTTCGCATCTGCTTTGAGACCGATCAAGAGCAGGGCCAGTTGAATATCATGAGGGAGTACCTTGGTGGAGAACAGGCTTTCATGGACTTTCCCTTTTTCGTTGACGAGAAGATATTCGATCAGTCCCTGCCGCTGATTCACAGTGGCTGGAAAAGAGATACGATGATTTTTCTTGTCCAGACGGATCCCGTTATATTCAAAAATACCGGGAGTAACCTCCTGTATGGCCGGTGCAGCCGCGGGAGTCCGAGCGTCTGGCGGAGGCGCCTGCTGGGAAAGCGGGTTGGTTGTTCCCGCCAGCAGGCTGAGCAGAAAATAAACGGAACGGATCATGGTTAATTATCCCGGATGGCAACCGGATCAATAAAAAGCACTTTGGAGCCGGCAAAGATGGAGTCGGCCTGAAGAGTCACGGTTTTGGGGTTCTGAATCGTGACCTCCATAAATCGCGGTTCCTCTCCAGCCTTGAAAGGCGGCGTGCGGGCGATTTCCCTCCCATCGGCGAGGACACGAATGTTTACCTGCGAATTCGGCGGTGAATCGGGCGACAGGGCAATCCGCATGCCCAGCGCGTGAAATTTACCAGGCAGGGGGAATTCCAGAGAAGTTCCGACCGGGGCTTCCATAATCTGCTCTTGATTCGGTCCCTCCCAACACTGGACAGGCGGAGGAGCATCCGAAACGGCATTGGCGACCTGCGGGGTGTTGGCCACTGGCACAGCTTTGGCAGACGCGACGGCGGGAGGTGGGGTTGCTTTCCAGTCGAGTTCAGCCAGGGATTGTACTTGCGAGGGGCCGGCGCGGAATTGTGCAATCTCGTCCAGGGAGACCGTGACGTGCAAGCCGGAGGCTTCCTCAATATCAACCTCCTTGTTGCTGACGTTGAGGCTGGTGGCATTCAAGCGAGACCCGTCCCTGAGCCGAATTTCGTAATTGCCGGATTGCGCTTGCACGGGATGCAGAATACAGACGCGAACCTCAGATTGATCATAGGTGGTCAGGCCGAGAAGAAGGGAACTGACGCTCACGCCTTTTGCATCGATGGCCTCAGGAGTCCCGTCCATGATATCGCCATTTTTCATCAGGAGACCAACGTGAGACGCCATATCCGCGATCTGGCTCCATGCCGTGGGAAGCAGGGTGACGGCGGCGATATTCGCGCGCGGAATGGTCATGAGCGTTCCGTTTCGGTTAAATTTTCCATCCGCGTCAGAGGTTGCCGGGTCAAAATTGAGCGACTGAAAGTAGCCAGCCAGAAACGAGCCGCTTTGCAACAGCACTCCGGGGGGAAGCACCTGCGCCGAAGACGGCGCGGGGGTGAAGGAGACCTGATCGAAAACGGCCTTACCCAACTCCTTGCCCTCGCGACTATCGACGTAGAGACCGATCCAGGAGCCGACCGGGGTTTGGAAACTATTCTGCGCGACCGGGTCCCACTCTTTCCCATCGCTGGAAATCGCGGCAACGACCCTTGTTCCATATCGCGTCAGGCGCAACCAAACTGGAATATCCATGATGGGGATTCTCGGCCCCTGTAGAGATTTTCCAACCTCGCCGCGGAAAAGGAATTCGCCCGTTTCCAGAGACATCGCGCCCAGTCTGCACATGCCCGAGTCAGCATCGAGAGTGTCCCGCATCATCAGCCCCGCCACGGCTTGCGGGTCTTTGGCGTCGATTTCCTTCACCCGCGCCGTCCACTGGCCGTCGCCTGTCCACGGTTGACCCACAAAGAAGAGGTTGTCCGAAATGCCCCTTTTGGGGGCTGCAGGAACAGGTACGGCTCCAGGAACCGGTTTGGAGGGAGGGGGGAGGGCTTCGTTGCCACTCAGAGTGAATGTTCCGTCGGCGGCAACCACGGCACCGGGAGGATTGTCCTCTCCCATGGTCTGCTCTTTCCAGGTCGCCGGCAATTGATTGCCCTTGGCGTTGTTACTGAAAAAGAAATCCAACTGGAACGGGGTCTCTCCAAAGTTCGCCTCCAGAATGTCCGAAAGATTGATTTCCGTCGGACTCAAACCGCCCTCCACGTGGATTGAGGATGCGGAGAGGGAGAGGGTGCCGGTAACTTCGTTACCGTCCGTGATGGTGACGACACTGCCCGCCCTGAGGGGCGAAGCGGCATAACCGAGAAAAATGGAACAAATCAAGACGAAATGCTTCATGGGGATCGCAAAAACGACGACAGCCGCTAACGCTGATAGAGGGGAAGATACCCATACGGCAACGAGAGGATGGTGGTGAAAACCGCCGTGCACCAATTCGATCCAACGCCCTTGGCATTGGGGTCCATGCTCGCATTCCAATAACTCATATCTCCCTGGGTGCTCACATGCTGGAGTAAATACTGCTGACCGAAAGTTTGATAGTAGGATTTCCACTTGTCGCCGCCCATAAGATAATGGCCGACGCCGGCGTAGTAGCTTCCGTAGGTCAAGTAAGAGGTTTGCCAGCCCGGACTGTTGCAGCTCATGATGAAATTCTTCATGATGTAGCTCGAACCATCGGCCACCAAAGGATCATCGTACAATCCGGTGATTTGGAGGGCGTAAATCGCCGCCGCCGCTCGGGCAAAAGTCGAGCCCGGCTTGCCCACCTGGTAAGAAAAACCTCCGGTCGTGCCCAAGGCGCAGCGTTTGATGTAGGCGACGGCCCGGTCGATCGTGGTCTGGGGCACGGCAATCCCCGCGCGTTTGGCCGCGCATAAGGCAACGGTTTGAGGAACCGTGACGGAAATATCGGCATCTTTCGATCCAGGTTGATAGCGCCAGCCGCCCTCCGGGTTCTGACCATGAATGATCAGGAGCACCACATGCTCAAGTTTGGGACGAATCGCGGGATTTTGAGTTTCCCCATAAAGTTCAGCCAGAACCATCGTGCCCAAACCATGGCTGTACATGTAATGAGCGCGGTCACCTTCCTGGAAGGTGCCGTCGGCCTGCACGGAATCGAGCAGGAATTGCAGGCCGTTTTTCACCTGCTTGGCGTAGGGTCCCGCATCGGGCAGATTGCCATTGGCCATGAAAGCCATCATCACGTAGGAAGTCATCGCCACCGCCCATTTGTTGGAGGCGGGACTATCCTTGTCTCCGGTCCAGGATCCATTGGGTAATTGCTGGGCGGCGAGATATTTCAAGGCTCCGTTGATGACGGCTTCCGTGCCTGCATCGACTTTGACGGTGTCATCCGATGCTAATTCCGGCTGGGCTCGCGCGAGGGCCAGATTACCCAGCAAGATCAATCCCGCGGATAAAATGGCCGTGATGCCACGAAGGGATAATGACCGTCGCCTCATGGAGTGGAAACTGAAGATTGGTCGGCCAGATTTTTCATATATTGGTCGATCATCGGAGCATACTCCTGGGGACGATTTTCCGTTTGGGTCTGATCGATCGCGGCGCGGTCGCGGGATGCCACGGTGACGAACTTGCCGTTACCCGCAACGCCATGCAGTGTCCCTTTATCCGTACTTCCCGCGGAAAGGGCCGTCGTGGCATCCGTGCCGGGAGCCATACCGGGCGTATCGGCTTGACCTGGCTCTGGCGGGCCCCCGGCCATGGGAGCGCCGGATGCCGGCATCCCAGCCTGGGCCACAGCCACGGCGGCTTGGGCCTGCGCCAGCGAAGCCTGGGCGGCGGAGGCGGCAGAAGCCGTCGCCGGGGCATTGTTTTGGGCGGCCGCTTGCCGGCCTTGAGCAATCGACGCCTGCGCCGCCTGCACGGCAGTAGCTGCCGCATCGGGCAGACCGGGTGTGGCGGCGGCCGCAGCCGTAGCCTTGGCTGCTGCGGCCAAAGCTGCCGCGGCTTGCGCCATGGTGGGTGCGGCAGCCGCTGGAGAATTGCTCGTGCTCGCTTGTGGGGCGGCGGCATCGGTAATGGCGGTGCTCACATTACTTTGTGCAGTCTGGAGATCAGTCGCCGCCGCTGCCAATGCGGTAGGATCCGCCGTCTGCTGTTGCGCCTGGGCGATTTGCTGGGCGACTTGTTGATTGGCTTGGGCGAGCGCCGTCTGGGCCGCCTGCTGGGCAGTCTGGGCGTTCGTACTCGAGGGATCGCTCAAAGCTTGCTGGGCCTGATTCATATCGGCGGCCGCGTTCGCCAGCGCTTGAGAAGCAGGTAGGGAAACCGGCTGCGCATTTTGTTGCAAAGTTGCAGTTTGTTGTTGGAGCTGGCTCTGCTGTTGTTGGGTTTGATTGGTTGCGGTCGGGTCTGGCGGAGAGGCGCTGGCGGCCTGAGCGGTCTCTTGGGTAATCTGTTGTTGTTGCCTCATGGCCGCCTGAATTTGATTTTGAAGATCCTGGAGCTTGGCCACCGGATCTTTGTCCGCCTCCTCGGCGGCTTTTTGCGCATCGGCCAGCTGCTGTTGCAGTTGGTTCTGGGCCTCCTCCAGTTTGGCTATCGCCTCCTGCTGGCTGGCGGCCGCCTTGACGAAGGCCAGCCCTCGCGGGCTCAGTTCGAACCGGCTCACCTGCATGGGGTCAATGGCCTCCTTGACGAGGCCGGCGGTGGCCGCGCCCAAGCTCTGCATGTCCTCTTGCAATAAATTGGTCTCATCCACCAAGTCGCCCTGTTTTCCATCGAGACCGGTTACAGGGGGCTTGACGCCGATTGCCGCGTTGGTTTGGTCGAGGAGATTTTTCTGTTCTTCGATCAGTTTGGCAAGAGCGGCGGCGTTCGCCGCGAGCGCATCAACGGCGTTGGTCGGTGGGTTGAGATCCTTGGTCACGGCCCGCAACTCATCCCGGGCGATTTGCTGCTCGTTCAACGCCTTGAGCAACTGTCCCGCCTTGAGGTCGTCGCTGGCCTGACTCAGGGCCTTTTGCAGTTGTCCCCCCTTCAGGTCCTGCTGGGCCTGCTGCAAGGCCTTGCCCTCGTCACCGGTGCTGCCCTGCGCGGCTTTGTCCAACTGCTGCTGCGCCAAGGCCACTTCATTGGCCAGCGAGTCCTGGTCGGACTGGACGATCTGCTCGGTCGTTTGATCCATGGTCGAAAGATCGGTTGAGGTTTTCCCCGCCGCAGTTTGGGCTATTTTTGCCGTCGTGCGCATCGTATCGGTCTGCTGATCGGCGAGTTCCTTGAAGCGCTCCGGCAACTCGTAGGCCGCCTGCCGTTCATCGTATTCCTTGAGGATCTGGCGAAATTGCAGAATGATCCCCTTTTCTCCCGCATAGGCATCGACCGCGTTCTGCTGCCCGGTCGGGGTGCCGGCGGCCTGGCTCGCCGTTTGCAGGGAAGTGATCACCCGTTCCATTTCCTTGGTGGAAAGGTTGCTGAGCACAGCCTTGGTCGTCTGAAGAACTTTAATGTCATCCCCGGAAATTCCGTTGGCCGTCAGTTCGTCGATCAGGCTCTGAATCTGGGTCACCACGACGGCGGTATGAAGGCGGATATCCTGTTCATCCGCCTTGTTCTGCAGAATGGAGGTCTTGCTAACATCCTGGGCCGAAGCGGGATGGATGGAGACGATGACGATCCCCAACAATCCAAGGGTGATTCGAGCCACCCGACGAAGAAGAGAAAGTTTTTTCATCATGGGTCCCACGGCCAAAGGATCAGCCAACCTTCTAACACGAAATTAACTTGGAAGTTGCGGTCTGTCGAACCTTTAGCCTCTCTTTTAAGACGGTTACTTTTTCTCCTGTTTACCCTGGATGGCCGCGCCCAAATCCTGGTTGATTTTCTCTTGGTTTTGCGAAATGTCGGTGATGGTGCTCAGGCTGTCCATCAGGCGGTTCATGATTTCCGCCTTCTTTTCCATTTCGCTGACAATCTTGATGGTGTGATGCTCGCTCTCGCTGATGCCAGGTCCGGTGACGTTGTTGGCATCCTGGGCTTCCATCCAATATTCAATGGTCGTGCCCTCCGTGAGGGGGGGGCGAACCGCAGCCAAGTCCCATTCATAATGATTCTTCATGTTCAGGGGATGGTCCGTGCCTAGTTCCATGTCGATTCTTTTCGGTTCCGGGGGCGGAGGTGGCGTCCCGGTCGCATCACCGTTTGCGGAGTCCTGATCCTGAACGATGCGGTAAAGCAGGGCGATTTTCGCCAGTCCGTAA
Source organism: Methylacidiphilales bacterium (assembly GCA_021272315.1). Classification (GTDB taxonomy): domain Bacteria; phylum Verrucomicrobiota; class Verrucomicrobiia; order Methylacidiphilales; family UBA1321; genus JABDGH01. The sequence continues at coordinate 33,587 of JAJSLI010000021.1, forward strand.
TCGTCGCTGGCGACAAAGGCAATGGTCGGTTTTGCCTTGAGCGTGTACAACTCTTCCAGCCGTTCCGGGTAGGTGAGTTGGATGGTGGGCGGATGGTCGGGGATAAGATCGATGCGATACTGGGTTTCATCCCCGGAGGTAACGCCGGCCTCGTTCGTGAGTTGGATGGAAAATCCGGTCAGCCCCGAGGCTGGAATATCGATCTCGCCGGTCAGGTCCGTGTCCTCCGGGCCGCCGATTTTGAGCGGAAGTTCCTGGCCGGTCCCCACCAGTTTCAGTGACGCCTTGACGATTTTGCCGTTGGCGATCGCGTGGATTTGCAGGCGGCTGCCCGCCAACAGTGCCAGATTTTCAACCGTGCGCTTGACTGTGCCGAGTCCCGTATAAGCCGGATAAACCTGTTCGCAATCGATCGAGGTTACGTTGGGACGGGGGATGACCTTCACCCGGTAAGCATCACTCGTTCCGTCGTTGAGCCGGATGGTGTAGGTGAGCGGCTGATCCACGCTGTCGATCTTGAGGCTGAAACGATCGCGATGATCGGGCTCCGGATCGAGGGTGATTTCCTGAATCTTTCCGGCATCGTCCACCAGCGTTACCAGACCATGCGATGGAATGATCCCGAGCGCCTGAGCCTCCAGCACCACGCTGTCACCTTCCGGAATGATTTTGTTTCCGCTCAGGCAGACGACCTCGGTCTTGCGCGGAACCTTGGCCGGCAAAAGGAAAACCCGCTCCAGCAGGGCCACCGAACCGGGTCGGAAGGTGATCATAAGCAAAATCCAGAGGGCCGTCAGGATCAGCGCCCCCGAGGCGTAACGCCGCAAGGGACGCGTGGCGACAATCTTGCCAAAATCAAGGCCGACCGTTCGCGCCTCCGTCTCCTGCTGCAGGGCGTAGACCAGCTCCGGGGAATCGGTGGTGAAATGGGGTCTGGCCAACTGAATCGTGGCGATAACGCGCCCACGGAGCCGGGGCCAGTGCTTTTCCACCATCAGGGCACAGGCTTCCAGATTGGGAGGTAGCAGGACCAGGGGAAGAAGCTTTTTTCGGAGAAAGAAGACAAGCAGTCCGATGTCTCCGGCCAGAATTACCACCCGCTCCAGGAAGTTCAAATCCACCAGCCAATCGAGAAACATTTGCAGCGTGATCAGCATCACCGCCGCACCCAGGCATTGGGCCGCTCTCTGTCCTGTATGCACGAAGCGAAATTTCCGACGAAGATTGGTCAACTTTTTGGATAGCCTGGCCGGAACCGGGTGCTGGGCTGGAACCAGCGTCGGAGCGTAGGCCGGGGGTGTTGGAAGCGAGGTCTGAACCCGCCGGGTCTTCTTTTTTTTCGGGAGGAGGGTGAGGAGGGACATCGCGGGGAAGGTTTCTCAGGCCAACTGCCAGCGTTTGCGTAAAAACCACTCGACGCTCGCCAGGAGAATTATGATGGCAAAGTAGAGCGGAGAATAAACCAGTTCAACCTCCTGCGGTGAAGGGACCTTGATCGTGCCTCCCCCCAGGCCGCTCGGTACTTTGTCCGCTCCCGCGGCCGGGGATTCCTCAGGACGGGTCGCTTCTTCCGGCTCCAGCATTTTGTACAAATCCTCCTCGCGGTACAACGCGCCCCCGCTGGTATCGGCCATCTTTTGCAGCAACTTCAGGTTCAGGGCGGTATCGCCGAATTCAAACCGCGGCTGCGTCACGCGAAAGTCGAGCACCGAAGAAGGATCGTTCTCCGTGGAGAAGGTGTAGACGCCGGGAGTGGTCACGACGATCTCGCCTTCGTAATAGCCCGGCTTTCCGGGAGTGGCTTGCAGCGAGACGGCCTTGCTGAGGTCGGTGGCCGCGACTGAACCGGGTTGATCCGGTTGGATGGTCACGGTACCCGGGACCGTGGGATCAATGACCGGCTGAAATCCGCTGCGATAAAGCCGGCCGGAGATGGTCACCCGCTCTCCGCTGACATACTGTTTTCGTTCGGTGGTGAGCTGGGTCAGGCGGGAGGCGCCCAGCAGGCGCGGCAGACCGAGTCGCAGGAGGACCTGACCCCAGAAACGGGTGTAATACTTCTCCCCGACGTTGCGGCGCCAGCGCCAGGTTTCGTCGGTCCCGACAAATAAAGTCTGGCCCGTACCGTAGCTTTGTATCGCCACCACCGGCATGGGCCCGGCCCGCGTCGCCTTTTCGGGTGACGGGTCTTCGAGCAGCACTTCCGCCGCGGGTTTGGCTTTGGTGACGTGCGCGTCCCAATAGATGCCGGGAAGATTTTTCCAAATGGTCCGGTTCTCGTCGTCGTTACTATCCAGCCGCAGCGTGGTTGAATTCTGGCCCGCGGCAGTCAGCTCAAGGGGGATCTGCCGGGCGGAAGCCGCGCCCGGGATCGACGTTTGTTCTTCGAATTCAACCGGGAAGAGGTTTTCCAGCGGCGTAAGGCGGTAGGAGTCGGGCATGAAATTTCTTCCGGAGAGAAAAATGAGCCCGCCCCCGAAGGTGGAAACCAGATCGCTGATGCTTTGCATCTGTTCGTCGTTGAACAGGCGCGAATCGACGTCGCCGATGATGATGACATCGTATTTCAGCCACTCGTCCCGGTTGGCGGGAAGTTCGGCCAGGTAGGGCGAATTTTCCTCCCGGCTGAGTTCCGGATCGCCCTCGACGAGATAAAATTTCGGATCGAGACGCCGGTCACGAACCATCATCGCCTGCAGATAGCGAAATTCCCAACGGGGTTTTTGCTCGAGGTAAAGGACATGGATTTTTTCATCGATGACCCGTACGCGCTGGGACACCGAGTTGTTGTCTTTCACGGCCTCGTCCGGCAGCGGATCGATGTGTGCCACCAGTTCAAACTCGCCCTTCTGGGTCGGAAGAAAATTCATCGTGATGACTTGTTCTCCGTCTTCTCCGAACGTGATGTCCTTCGAATCCATCATCTCATCGCCAAGTTTGAGCACCAGCTTGGCTGTGCGCCCCTTCATCGCCTGCGAACGGACCGTGACCAACGCCGTGGACTGCTCCCGGGCAAAGACCACCTCCGGCGCATAAATCTGGGAAACGATGATGTCGTGGGGTGAGCTGATGCCGACACCGTAAATATAGAGGGGGACTTTGTCCTGCTGGGCCAGGGCCGCCGCATCGACAGGCTGGCTCCCGTAATTGTTGCCTCCGTCGGTGATCAGGAATATTCCCGCCAAGGGTTGCCCCCGTTTGAGGTCGAGGAGACTGCGCACGGCGTCCCCGATGGCGGTGTAGGGCTTGTCGAAGGTGATCGTGTCGAGGAAAGAAGAGTCCTTTGCCGTTTGAGGCGTTCCCGAGGCATCGCCGCTGGAAACGGCCTGGAGGGTTTGTCCAAAGGTGTAGGGGACGATATCGTAGGTTTGGCTGAGCTTGGCCAGAAGTTGCAGCCGGTCATTGGTGAGCATCGACTTGAGCACGTCCGACCGTGCCAGTTGGCTGAAGGAAGAGGTGTCGCCGGGAAGGGCTTGAGTCAGGCCTCCTTTGGGGTCGAGCAGACCCCGGGCGATGGCCGCCCGCTTGAGGTCGTCCTGGTCCTGGCGCAAGTCCTTGATCTGCATGCTGGCGCTCGAATCGATCAGCAGCAGGAGCGAGCGGCGGATCGTCCCCTCCACGGTGAGGAGCAGAACCGATCTCATCAACATCAGCAAAATCATGATCAGCAGAAGCGAGCGCAAAACGGAGAGGATGGTCTTTTGCGTCGCCGACAACCGGGGCGCAGCGCGGAGATAGCTCCAGATGGTCGCCCCGACGATGACCAGGGCGATGAGAAAAGCCGTGCCGGGACTGAGCCCGTGAAAGGCGATGGAAATATCGGACACCTGCACCGAATCGGAGACCGGTATCCCAAAAAATTTAAGCGTCTCTTTCATGGGGCTACTTCGATTGGGAGAAAAATTGGGCCACGAACGTTTCCAGGGTTGCGACGACCAGCGCCGCAATCAGCAGCGGCAGCCAGAGTTCCCAGCCCACCCGGGCGGCGATGAGCGTCGGCGTCAGCCGGGAGTTCGCATTCCACTTGATGACGTCCGCCACCTCGCCGAGCGATTTCAACTGCTCGGCGGATAGAGGGGTCAGGTTGGATTCATTGGGGTCGGACTGGGCGGCAAAATAAAGTATGGAAGGCGGATCGGTGGCGATGGAAACACGGTAGGCCCCCGCCAAATCGGTGTCGGTAAACTGCACCATGGGGAGGGCGTTGGCCAGGGTGACCTGACCAACAACACGGGCGGGGTCGGTCTGCCCCGGCACGCTGACGCTCACGTCCTTGTTCAGCCAGTCATTGCTCACCACGTAGGAAAATTTTTGCCCCACCCGCACATTTAATCCCTCCTCTTGGCGCTCGACCAGGGAGCCCAGCACGCGCTGGATCAGGGGAACAAAGGCTTGGTGGACGGGCAAGTCGTTCCAGGCGGTGGTGGCGGTGCTGGCGAACAAAATGACCCGGCCCGATCCCCAAGTGTGCTCCACGGCGGCCGGGTCGTCGCTTTGCGCAAAGTGGAGCACGACGCGCGGTTGGCCTCCGGCCGAATTAGGCTCTCCCGGAGCCGGCTCCTTCCAGGGTACCGGCGTAAGCGGGTAGTAGGCATAGAAATGGGCCGTTGCCAAAGTTCCCACGGTGGGATCGTTCCAGAGCGTGGTGATGGGATGGTCATAATCCTTCGATTGCAGGGTGAAAAACTTGTCCTGCTGGTTCGCGGCGGCATCTCCCTTGTAGGGGCCGAGCTGAGCCGGCAAAAAACCGTCGCGGTCCAGTTCTTGATTGTAAAAATCGACATTGCAGGAGGGCCCGGGAAATAAAACCAAGCCTCCGCCCTGGCGCACGTAGTTGCTTAGCGTTGGTATTTCGGACGGATCGATTTGATCGACCCCGAGAAAAAAGACCGCGTCGTAATCATCGAACGAAGTTCCGCCGAGTTGTGAGGCGCACACCGTCGTCGTCTTGATATAATACTGGCCGACTTCCTCCGGGGACACGGGCACGAGGGCATTGCGCACGAAAAAGTCGTCGGCCTGCGAAGGCCTGGCGGCTGCGGTTCCCTGGACCAGTAGGACTTTCACCTCGCGGATGGCCCGGACCGCCAGCGTACGCTGGTCGTCGGCCGGGAGACGGTCGTGGGGAATTTGGGCTGTGATGGTGTGATAGCCTTCGGTGCGGAGCTTCGCAAAAAGCGCCACGCTGCGGGACATGGATGGCGGGATGCTGTCGATGATCGTTTCGTCCACGGCGGGCTGATCGTCCACCTGCAAATTGACCCGGACATCGCGCACTTCAGTCTCGCTGCCATTGAGCACCGTGACATTGCAACGCAGCGGTTGGTCGACCGGAGTGAGACCGCTTTCCAATCGCAGTTCCGTGACGGCCAGGTTGCTCTCGGCCGTGTCCCCCACCAGCACCACATGCACGGTGATCTGCTTCTGAATTTCAGCCAGTTGCTTTTCCAGTTGATCGAGAGAGGGCCAGCCATTGGCTTGGCCGTCGGTGATCAGGTAAATTTCCTTCGATTCGCCGCCCTCGTGCTTCTGCAGAGTGGTGACGGCCAGTTGCAGGGCGTTGGACAAATCGGTCGACCTGTCGGTTAATTTCGCCTGTCGGATCGTTTGGCGCAAAAGATTGAAATCGAGCGTCGGCAAGGCGATTGCCGGCTGCACATTGTCCGCTGCAAAGAAAAGGGCGGAGGAAGAGCCCGTTGGAAACGCTGCCAGGACTTGCTCGGCTGCCGCTTGGGCCCGTTGAAAGCTGGTTTGGATTCCGTTGGTCAGCCCCATGCTGTAGGAATCGTCGATAATGATCACGGCGGCGACCTGATGAGAGCCGGACGTCTTGGTGCCGGTTTGCCAAGTCGGCCGGGACAGCGCCAGAATGAGCAAGACCACGAGCAGGCAACGCAGCAGCAGCAGCAGGATATCTTCCAACTGGAGGCGTCGCTGGTTTTTCTCGATGCTCTCTTGCAAAAAGCGCATCGCCGCCCATGACACTTCCCTGACCTTAAATCTGTTCAGCAGGTGGATGAGGATGGGAATGCCCACCGCGGCCAAACCAAAGAGAGCGCCTAAATTGAGGAACGTCATACCCGTTCTCTACCGCGCCGCCACCTTATGCCGGAAGGCCAGGTAACCGCTGAGCATTTCTCCCAGGGAAAGACCGGTGTTGGCGAGGATGTAATGGCAGCCGCTGCGGTCGCAGATTTCATGCACCCGCCGGCGAAAGTCATTCATGGATTTCAGGTAACTTTTTCGGATGGCGGCGGGAGTGGTTTTCATCCGGAGCGTGCCCTCGAGGCCGATGAATTCGACCGTCCCGTGGAACGGAAACTCCAGTTCGTAGGGATCCATCACGTGGAAGACGACGACTTCGCTGCCGCCAAAACGAATCTGCCGGATTCCCTTCTCCAGCGCCTCTTCGTCGTCGAAGAGATCGCTGATGACCATGACAATCCCGCGAGCCTTGGTCATCCGGGCGATGTCATTGAGGGCCGCGCCGATGCGGGTTTGTTCGGTGGCTTTGAAAGCGGCGAGCCGATCCATGATCGAATGGATTTTTTCCAAGTTGTCGGTGCGCGTCATCGTTTCCCGCAACTCCGTGTCAAAGACGTGCAGCGCGACCGCATCCCGCTGCAACAGGATCAGGTAGGCCAGACAGGCACCAAGCGCCTTGGCATAGTGGAGCTTGGTGATTTTCCCCGAGCCGTAGTTCATCGACGAACTGCCGTCAATCAGGAGATGCGCCACGAAATTCGTGTCCTGCTCGTACTGCTTGATGTAATAGCGGTCGGTGCGGCCCAACACCTTCCAGTCAAGGTGACGAATATCGTCGCCGGGGGTGTATTCCCGGTGCTGGGAGAATTCGATGGCGAAGCCGCGGAAAGGAGATCGGTGCTCGCCGACGCGATAGCCTTCCACGACTGTCCGCGCCAGAATACCCAGGGTTTCGCCCCGGGCGATGGCATCGGCGTCGAGCAAGTCGCGATGTGAAGAAGTCTGCTCCATGAAGGATAAAAGCGAAAAGATCGTTCCTGCTGTCGCAAGGGCTCATGACCGCCATCGAACCGCGGCTTAGGCCAGTGGTTCGTTTTGCGGGACTTCCTCCAGAATTTTACGGACCACGTCATCTGGAGTAATCCCCTCGCTCTGGGCGGCAAAATTGATGGCGATGCGATGTCTTAAAATGGAGAACGCCACGGCCGCCACGTTTTCGCAACTCACATAAACCTGCCCCTGGATCAACGCGTGCGCCTTGGCTGCCATGATCAACCCCAGGCTGGCGCGTGGACCGGCGCCGAAGCTGAGCCATTTTTTACAAAAATCAAAAGCTTCGGAAGTCTTGGGCCGGGAGGAACGGACGATCCGCTCCGCATAACGATAAACATGGTCGGGTACCGGGACGGTTTTGACCGTTTCCTGAATAAACAGAACATGTTCCGCAGTGAGGACCGGCTGGGGGGCTTCGCCCTTCATGCCCGTCCCCATCTTCATGATCAACAGTTCCTCCTCCTCGGAAGGATAATCGACATTGATAAAGAACATGAAGCGATCGAGCTGCGCTTCGGGCAGCGGATAGGTTCCCTCCTGTTCCAGGGGATTCTGTGTGGCAAGCACGAAGAACGGCGCCGGCAGATCACGCGTGTTGCCGCCCACCGTTACCCGCCGCTCCTGCATCGCTTCGAGCATGGCGGCCTGGGTCTTGGGCGGCGTTCGGTTGATTTCGTCCGCCAGCACGACATTGGCAAAAAGCGGCCCCGGAAGAAACTTAAACTGCTTTTCGCCCGAGACGGGGTCTTGGTAAATAACCTCAGTGCCTGTGATATCGCTGGGCATCAAGTCAGGAGTGAACTGGATGCGGCGAAAAGACATCTGCAGAGTCTGTGCCAGCGTCGAAATGAGGAGGGTTTTCGCAAGACCGGGCACCCCGACGAGCAGAGCGTGGTTCCGGGTGAAGATGGCAATCAGGATTTCCTGCACAACCTGATTCTGGCCGACAATAACCTTGGAAAGTTCATATTGAATGCGGGCATGTGAGGCCTTGCAAAACTCAACGGCCTCGGTGTCGGTCGGCGCATTTGCCTTCATCACCGCGGCGGAATTTTCCTGGGTCGTTGCCTGCGCCTCCGGAACCTGTTCGAGTGTGTCTGCTTCCATACGGTTTATTTCTTGTAATACCTCTATTATCCACTTTTAAACCCCTTAGCTATTGGTTTGTTGCGCAATGATTGTGACCGGCGCGCTTTTTGGAACAGGGTGGAGTTAGTCTGAGCTTTTTTGGTTTAAGTTGGGGTGTGGGTTAGTCCAACGTTGGCACAACAAGGGTTTGGTTTATCGGATTCAGACTACGCCCGCATGTGATTTCTGAAGCTGCAAGACGAGGAAGACGATGGCGCCGATTGTAAAATCAAAACAACAACGCCGCAAAGCTCGCAGCGAAATAACGTTGCTTTGCCTGAATCACCATCCGAGGTCATAAAAGCACTTTTACAATCCGTGGATTTAGGCACGTACAACCATAAAATTATTTCGCGATCCATGACTTGCATCCAAGGAAGTCATGCCCAAAGCCAAGGCTAGCCGCTATGGTGGATTGGCCATCAATCACGCTTTGTCAGTAAAGCATTCTTGAGGACGCACACTGCACTGTTTGTGAAAAGCAAGAAGCTGAAGCACGGTTTCATCGCTTAAAGCATGAGCCCACTCGAATCGTTCCTTCAGACTCTTTTTTCTGATATCGTTCCAAGGGCAGTTGCACGGATTACTTCCGTCAAGAGGACAGGCATCGGACAAGTCAAATATCAGGGATTCGAACAAGTTTCGTTGAGAATTTGCCATCACGCTCATGGTGCCACCCCCGCCTTTCCGGGCCATTAAGAACCTCTGAACTGAAATCGTAGTATCCTTGTCCGTCGCATGCAACCTGAAATTTCCTCCATCATGACCACCTCAAACCCACTCCCCCAATAGAGTGCCCCATCTTTGGTAACCGAAAACATCGGCAAGACGGGCGGGCGCCTTGGACCCGACTTGCTTCCGTCCATGGCCGCAGGCCAGACTTGGCTTTTCAATCGGAGCCAATATTCAGTTAAGCCCAAAAATATTCTGGCAAGTTGCAAAGACTTGACTTAGCTTGGCCGCGGGAGGACAAGCCAGTTGGTTCATGCCTGAGGTTTGCCTCACTACAGCCTAAAACGATTCTACCCTACCGCCATTCCATGAACGCATTTCGCTTTATCTCTAAATCCCTGGGGATCTTGGCGTTTCTGATTATCGCCCATGGGCTGGCGCAAGCCGATACGGTGCCTGCCACCGTGAGTTACGTGAAGGGAGATGCCTACTTCGTGAATGCTTCGGGCCAATCTCAAAAAATTACTGAAAACATGCAAGTACCTCCCGGTACCACAATTACCACCGGGGCCAATGGCACGGTCGGTTTGAGGCTGGTTCCGGGCACCACAACCGTCGTCGGTCCCAATACGAGCATGAAAGTTGATTCTTTGGATTATTCCCAGGCGCCGTCCGGGGAGAAGAAACGGAAGATCCTGCTCGATCTGACCAAGGGAACAGTTTATTCCAGCTTGATCAAGCACGATGGGGAGTCCGATTTTCGCATTTCTACTCCTGAGGGAGTGGCGGCGGCCCGTGGAACAGACTGGAGCGTGACGGTAAGCGGAAGCACGGTTTCGGTAAGCGTCGTCGATGGCACCGTGGTTATCGACCTGCCCAATGGGCATACCATCGATATTCCGGCCGGTAAAGTTGGAGTATCCACCACGGGAACGGGAGCCAATCTCACCTATGTCATCACCGGGCTGACGGATGCCGAAAAGAACAAAATTATCCAAGCGATTATCGCCGCAGGATTCAATTTATCCGGCCAAAATGGCCCCGGTGGGCTTAATTTCACCAATCAAGGTCCGGGTGTTACCAACCCCGCCAATATTTCGGTTAATCCAACCGTATCGCCCACTTATTGAAGCGGCCCCGGATCAGCCAGGGCTTATCCTTTTGGGATGGTTGAAGACGAGCGGATGGCCGTTTCCAATTCGTTCCAAACGGTTGGCAGCAAGACGCATTTCGGATCGGATTCGACCGCCCTTTGCAGGGAGGCCTTGGCCGAATCAACCTGTTGCAGGCGCGAGTGGATCATGCTCAACATGGCGTTGGCCGAGGCCGCCAAGGGTGCATAATTGAACACATAGCTCAACGTCCGCGCCGCCTCCTGCAGGCTGGCCGGATCGCCCTTGCCGAAATAAATGGCCGATAATTTGAAATAGGCCTCAGGATAGCCGGGACGAAGCTGAATCGCCTTTCGGCAGGCTTCAATGGCCTCATCCACCTTGTCCTGTGCCAACAGGGCCGAGGCCAGGTTCTCCCAGGCCCGCGCATATTCGGGCCTGGATTGGATGGCGGACCGGTAGGCTCGCTCCGCGTCTTTGAAACGGTCATTCTGGAAATAGAGAATGCCGAGATTGCACCAGACCTTCGGATTGCTGGGGTCCAGTTTTGCGGCGAATCTATAGAGCGTTTCCGCCTCCGCCATTTTACGGTTCATGCTTTTGGCCAGCGCAAGATTGAAGTAGTTGTTGCTCTCCTTGGGACCGTGCACGTAGGCCTGCAGGTAAGCCTCCTCCATTTCGAGATAATTGCCCGCCTGGTAATGCGCCCTGCCCAAATTGGACCACATCGCGCAGAGGATGGTCTTTTTGACCGGGTATTTGGCCGCCTTGAGCAGAAGCTCGTAAACACCCGCGAGATTTCCGTTGGTAAGCTGCCGGGCCGCTTCCTTCAAGCAGTCTTTGATCGCGTCGGGGAGTGCCACCGTGGTTTGGGCTTTCAAGCTTCGGGCCATGACCACCTTCGCTTGGGGCGAGGGTCGCTGGGTCTTGGTGATAAGCTGCTTGTCTGTTTCCCGGATGATCCGGGTGACATTGGGATTCGCCGCAAAGGAAGTCGTCACCCCCATGGTTGCAGGTATCTTTTCCGTGGCGGTGTGATGGCGTTGGATCGTGATGGAGGTCATCTCGATCAGTGAGCGAAGTGCCCTTTCAGGTCCGCCCAAGCTCAAAGCTCTTTGAAAGTGACGCAACGCGGTATCCGGCAACCCCCATTCCACCATGTAGTGCAGACCCACCTGCTTAAGTAGTGAGGGATTGTTATACGATTCGGCCAGACGGGAAAAAATGGTGAAGGGGGTGGCGGAAAAACCGGGGGGAGATTGTCCGGCGCTTTTTCGCGATTCTATGGCTTTCGTGAGATCAACCAGGCCGGAGATGATCACTTCCAGCGTTTGTATGCTGGTGGCGTCTTTTTTATTCTTGGCCTGCTGCAACAGCAGGAGAAAATTTCGCGCCAACAACCTGCTGAAATCGCCATTCTCCTCGCGGGCGCACTGCTGCAACTGGTTCCATGTCGCCCTCTCGGAAATCCTTGTTGTACCCAGCCCAATAGATTTGCCGCTGCCAGAAGTGGACTTCGACTGCATCTCGCAAGGGAGAGTAGCACATCCGTGCAAATTTACTGCTTTAAAATGGCCGATTTATGAACAGAGCTCGACAACACACAGGCTGAACTGCCGATGGATCATGTATTCCAAGACGGGTTGGCGAACCTAGCGGTCCGCTCTGGTGAAGAAGCGGACGTAACCTTCAACGGCTAGATAAAGGACAAAAAAGAGGGCGGTAATCCAAAAAGTCGGCGGTCGGTCGGTCAGGCAGGCCAGGAGAATTCCCGCCCAGACAACGACAAGGCCCAAAAGAATCGAGACGATCATGCCGGACCAAAAAGTGCGGCAGAGCCGCAGGGCAATCCCCGCCGGGGCAATGACGAGGGCGAAGGTAAGAAGGACGCCGACAACCTGGCTGGCGAGGGAGACAGCGATGGCGAGAATGACCATGAAGGCGACGGCGAGACCGGCGAGGGAGAGACCACGCGCTTCGGCGAGGTCGGGCTGGACGCTGGCGAAGAGGAGGCGGCGCGCGAAGAAGGCTAGGCCGGCGAAGCAGAGGACGGAGAGGACGGCCATTTCGACGACCTGGCCGAAGGAGACGCCGAGGATATCGCCGAAGAGAATGGCTTGGGCTTCGCCGGCGTAGCCGCGGTAGAAACTCAGGAAGAGTGCGCCGAGGCCGAGGGAGAGGGAGAGAACCATGCCGATGGCCATGTCGCTGCGATTGAGCTTGTCCCCGGAGATGCCCATGAAGGCGCCTGCGCCGATGGTGAAGAGGAGCATGCCCTGGAGCGGGTAGAGGCCGAGGAGGGCGGCGGCGGCGGCGCCGGCAAAGCCGATGTGGGAGAGGGCGTGGGCGGCGAAGGCGACATTGCGAATGATGACGAAGTAACCGACGACGGCACCGAGGAGGGCGGCGAGCGACCCGGCCATGAGGGCGTTGCGAACGAAGTCATAGCCGAGATAGGTGGAAAGAGTGTCAATCATGGTCGTGGTGGAAGCATTCTGATTCGGTCACGTTACCCTCCGCCGAGACGACGAAAACGCGGTTCTCCAGCCGCACGACTTCAATCTCAAATCCATATAGCTTGGAAAGGGAGGCCGATGTGACCACGTCATCGACCTTGCCCAGCGCGCCATGACCTCCCGCCAGATAGAGGACGCGATCCATGACGTGCATCAGCGGATTCATATCGTGGGCCACAAAGAGGACGGTCGTCTGGGTAAGGCGCTTGACCCTCGCCACGCATTCAATCAACAACGCCTGATTTTTGGGATCAAGGCTGGCCAGCGGTTCATCCAGTACGAGAATCCGGGGATCGCCCAGAAGAGCCTGGGCCAATATCACGCGCTGGCGTTCTCCGCCTGAGAGCACGGAAAACGGGCGCTCGGCGTAGTGACTGGCATCCGTTACCTCCAAAACGCGGTCAACTTCCTGCTTCGATTTTTTGGAAGTCCACGGGATCCCCCACTGATCTCCGTAACACGCCGCTTCCACCAAAGCCCGCGCGCTCAGGGCCGTGGAGTCAAACCCGGCATGTCCCTGGGGCATATAACCGATTTGCCGGGCCGACTTGCCGGGCGGCAAGCCGAGGACTTCTATAGACCCCCGGGTGGGCGGCAAAGTACCGATGATGCAGCGCACGAGCGTCGTCTTGCCGGCTCCGTTGGGCCCAAAAACCCCGATAAACTCGCCCTCGTCAATTGTCGCATTGACCCCGGACAAAATCGCGTTCCCCCCAAGAGAAATAGTGAGATCGGATATTTGCAGGGCGGCGGTCATCGTGGGCGGAGCGGGTGATATTTAGTTTTTAGCACCAAGAGCCGCCTGAACGCCAACCAACTCGTGCATCATCCAGTCGACATAGCTCTTCTCATCGGGAGGCTGGGTTTCCGTCACTCCTACAATCGGAACCCTCGACTGTTGGGCGATTTTCTTAATACGGTCCGTCGTCGGGTCGGTCACCTGGCTGTTGTAAAAGAGAATTTTTGCCGTCTTGGACGTAAGACTTTTTTCAAAGGCAACCGTCTGGTCCGCGCTCGGCTCGGTGTCGTTCATGATGTTCACCTGAAAATCGTAGTTGAGCATCTTGAACCCGAGAGCCTTGGCCATGTAACCAAACACCGGTTCCGTCGCCGTTACTTCAAGTCCCGCCGAGGACGCCTTGATTTGCGTGATCTTGTCGAGTTCGGGTTGCATGGAGGTGTTAAAGTCATCCAGCCTTTTTTGATAGGCGCCGGCCTGGGCCGGATCGATCTTGGAGAGCACTTCCACCAGCTTGGCTCCCAAAGCCGGCATCGTCCGGGGGTCATACCAGATATGGGGATTGTCCCCGTCTTTGCCTCCAATCAAATCGGCGACGTTGATGACCACCCGATTTGGTTTTCCGTTCGTCCCGAGAAGTTTCTCGATCCACGGATCGTAGCTGATTCCGCTGTAGATCACGATGTCGGCATCGGCAACTGATTTTGCCGTGCTGGCGTTGGTCGTAAACTCATGGGGATCTTGGTTCGGATTGGTGAGGATGCTCGTGACGGTCGCGCTGTCTCCGGCGATTTGCTTGGCCACGCCGCCGTAGAAATTTTCGGCGGCCACAATTTTGAGGCCGTCCGCATGCGCGGAAACAGCGGTCAGCCAGAGACTGGCGATACAGGTGAATTGGAGGAGTGTTTTCATAAGAGCAGACTCCAAGCCTAAACAAGGCGCAAGCAACTTGCAAATAGTTCTTGCAAGAATTTTGCATCGTGCTAGCCCGGATTCATATGCAAACAGCTTGCGTTTATTCTTCTGCGTTTTTTAAACGGGTTGGTCTGGCTTTTCTTCTGGGAGCGGTCATTAGCCTCACGTGTTTCCGGGCCGACGCCCAGACCGCAACGGACACAGCCGCCACCGCTTCGACCGCCGGCAGCCAGACAACAACCACCAACCCAACGACGCTCAACGCAACCAAGGCCGGTTCCCCCGTTACTGCCCAAGCGGCGGCGCCGACAGGCACGAATCAAGCCGTGCAGATGCCGGAAGTTACGGTCATCGGTCAATTGGATCAGGCGCGTCAGGCCATTGTGCCAAGTCTCGGGGCCACGGTTTACACCGTCGACCAGCAGGACATAAAGGATTTGAGCCAAGGCGAGAACGTTCCCTTCAGCAAGTTGCTGCTCCGATTTCCCGGAGTAAGCCAGGATTCAGCCGCGTCGGGAAGTTTGCACATCCGCGATGACCACGCCAATGTGCAATACCGGATTGATGATGTGCTCATCCCGGAAAGCATCACCAGCTTCGGGACCCAGTTCGACACGCGGTTCGCTGAAAGCGTCGATCTTATCACCGGCGCGCTGCCGGCGGAATACGGCTTTCGCCAGTCGGGAATTATCGATATCCACACCAAGAACGGGGTGGTCAACCCTGGCGGCGACGTCGATTTTTACGGCGGGAGCTACGGAACCATTCATCCGAGCTTCGAGTACGGCGGTTCCCAAGGGAAGTGGAACTACTATTTCTCGGGCGGCTACCTCCAGAACACCCAAGGCATCGAAAACTCGACCTCGAGTTACAATCCCATCCACGACAACTCCGATCAGTATCGTGGGTTTGCCTATCTCTCCTACATCATTGATGACACGAGTCGCATCAGCCTGATCGCCGGGGAAGCCTACAACCAATACCAGATTCCGAATAACCCCAGCCAGACCCCCGCATTGCAGGCCAATGGCACGCCCTATGTGCTTCCAGGCATAACGACCACCAACTCGGTCAATCTTAATGAAAATCAGCGCGAGCAGAATAATTTTGAAGTTTTGGCCTATCAAAAAGCCATCGACGATTTCAGCTTCCAGCTTTCGCTCTTCAACAGTTACAGCGCGGTCAATTACGATCCCGATCCAAACGGGGGCGATCTCTACTTTAATGGAGAATCGGGCAGCCTGAACCGCAGCGTCATGTCCAACGGGACCCAATTCGATGCGAGTTACGACCTCAATGATGCCCACACTATTCGAGGAGGATGGCAGCTCAACGCCCAAGGCGGGGCCCAAACCGCCGTCACCACGGTGATTCCGCTTGATGGCGCCGGAAACCAGTCCGGTCCTCCCGAGACCTTCAACGACAGCGATTACATGACGGCTTACAGCTACGGCTTCTATCTCCAGGATGAGTGGAAAATCACCAAAGCGCTGACGCTGAATTACGGCGGCCGGATGGATTTTTATCAAAGCAGTTTCATCCGGCAGAACCAACTGAGCCCACGCATCAATGCAACCTACGTAATTGATCCGGCGACAACGATCCATGGCGGCTACGCGAGCTACTTCACGCCTCCGCCGGTGGAAAATATTCCGCAGGGCACGACGACCCAATTCGCCGGAACGACGGGCGCGGCCACGCCGGGATTGCCGAACGGTCCGGTGCAATCGGAACGGGCCCAATATATTGACGCGGGCATCGTGCACAAATTCACCCCTGAATATCAGGTGGGCTTGGACGGCTATTATAAACAGGCGATCAATCTGATTGACGACGGCCAGTTTGGTACCGCTCCCATACTAAGCGCGTTCAACTACGCGCACGGTCAAATCTGCGGCATCGAACTGAGCCAGAGCTACACCCGGGGCGGCTTCTCCGCCTACGCCAACCTTGCGGTCGAAGAAGGGCTCGGAGAGCAGGTCAATTCTGCCCAAGGCGTCCTTTTCAATGCCTACGATTACAACTACATCCAGAACCACTATATTTATCTCGACCACAGCCAGAGTTTCACCGGATCAGCGGGACTCATCTATAACATCACCCAGACCGAAACAACCCCCTACCTTGAGATGATCTGCGGCAGCGGCCTGCGCTCCGATACCGACCCCGGCATGCCGGACAACATCCCCAACGGCGCATCCGTACCCGCCTATGACTCGATCAATATCGGGTTCAGCCAGGGATTCAAGTGGGCCGGGATGCCCAACTTGAAGGTCCGGCTCGATGTGATCAATGTCGGTGACCAAATCTACCAAATCCGCAGCGGATCAGGTGTGGGCGTTTTTGCCCCCCAATACGGCCAGCGCCGGAGTGTCTTTGCTGGAGTGACCTACTCTTTCTGATAGCAGCAAAATCAATCGTAAAATTCATGATCGCCGCGACGGACCGACAGCGATGGCTAAGCTGCTGGAGCGCCTCGATCCTGCTTCATCTCAGCCTCTTCATTTTTGGTGCACTATGGCTGATCCATCCGGCTCGTTTCAGTGTTCGGTCAGGAAAAACGTCGATGGAAATTGATCTCGTTCTTGAAGCCCCTCCCGTTCCGAGAAGCGCGGTTTTGGCACCCAAACCACCAGCCATAACGGCCCCCTCTCGACCGGCGCCCATAGTTCCCACCCCGCCGGTAATGAAGACCGAAATCGCGGTGCAACATCAGCCTCAAAAGCTCCCCTTGCCGTCGAAGTCATCTGCTTCCAGGGAAACGAGCAGTGACTCCAAAGGAGCCGTTCAAGCACAACCTGACGAGTTGGATAACGAACCGCCGGAATATCCGGAAGAATCACGAATCGCCCATGAACAGGGCGTGGTGATCCTGCGGGTTGAGGTTACGGCAGCGGGTGAAGCAGCCAGCGTCAGCATTCTGCAAAGTTCTGGCTATTTCCGGCTCGATCAGGCGGCACGGCATGCCGTCCAACATTGGAAATTTCATCCGGCCATGACAGCAGGAATACCCGTGCCTTCCGAAGCGGATGTTCCCGTTCATTTTAAACTTCAATAAATCGAAGTCACTTTTCCCAACACAAAAATTTTGGGTTACAACAGGACTATGACCGGTCAAACGAGCCGTCTCACAAGTCGATGTCCGCGCAGAGTTGATGAACGCGACAACCGTCGTTAACCCATGCCCAATTTCTTTTTTCCTGCTTCGGAAATTTTGTCCGGCGACCAAGGCGGGTCCCAGACCACCTGCACATCGGCATCGGTCACGCCACTAAGTTGGGAAATTTTCTGCTGCGCTTCGCGGGCAATAACCGGCCCCATGCCGCAGCCGGGGGCGGTCAGCGTCATTTGCACGGCAACTTTTGCGCCGTCCGCAGTTTGCTCGATATCGAGTTTATAAACCAATCCGAGATCGACGATGTTGACGGGAATTTCAGGGTCGTAACAGGTCTTGAGGGCCTCCCACACCTGTTCTTCACTGACGGGACCGCTCATGGTGGATGGTGCGGACGCACCGTCCGCCGGATCTTTTTTCCCAAGCGCGTCGGCATACTCGGCGTCGATCCGATAAAGCCCGGCTTCGCTGGGAACGACGACGGTGAAAGAACCGCCCAAAGCCTGGGTAATAATAACCGGCGTTCCCTGTGGAAGCGTGAGCGCTTCGCCCTGGGGAATGCGGGTTGCGGTAATCTCGCGCTTGAGAACAATCGCTGAATCGCTCATGCCTTAAGCCTCCGGACTAGCTTCGGCGGCGATTCCGGCTCCCAGCGAACTTCCCAGGATTCCCTGAGCCAGAAATTGCTCGACGAGGAGCAAGCCGCCTTCGCCCGCCCGCTCCACGGTCTTGAGCAGATCGTTCATCGAGGAAACTTCCTCGACCTGCTCCCGGATGAACCATTGCAGGAACGTGCTGGTGATGTGGTCGTTTTCCTTGAGGGCGAGATCGTAAAGACTGTTGATCGCCTCGGTCACCTTGATTTCCTGATCGAGCGAAAGCTTGACCGCGTCCTTGGCGAATTTGAAATCGGCGACCGGGGCCTCGATCGCCGGAATAACGACCTGGGCCCCGGCATCGAGGATAAACTTCATGAAGCGATGGGCGTGGCCCCGTTCCTCCGTTGACTGTTTGTAGAAGTGCTTGGCCAGACCGGGCAAAGACTGAAAATCAAAATGAGCGCCGATGGCGTCGTATTGCAGGGATGCGGCCAATTCCATCCCGATCTGGCCGTTGATCGCAGAGATGATCTTTGGAGAAACAAGCATTGAGACAATATAAGCTCGAAAGTCGATCCTTGTAAACCGGCAGCAGCAGAAAAGCCACGCGGGTCCTTAATCTCTGCACGGTGGCGTTATTTGAACCCTGCACGTGCTGGAGTTTTCGATCAATTGGGCGAGTCGTCCAAGAATGCCTTCACTCAGTGCAAGCTGTCGTTAATAAATAGCAACCAACCGTCAGCACGATTTTGAAGCAACGGGCATACTACCCGGGCGGGAAACAGCCGAAAACAGCATCTTGGAATGGACGGGGCTGACATGAACACCGTGTTCAAAATTAACAATCCACAAACAGAGGCGCTTGCCTCGCCGCCAATTTCTCCATGGAAATTGGCGTTGATCGTGTTCGGCCCCGGCTTGGTGGTGATGCTGGCCGACACCGACGCCGGCAGCGCCATTGTGGCCGCGCAAAGTGGCGCGCAATGGGGTTATCGCCTGCTGCTGCTGCAACTGGTGCTCATTCCCATTCTTTTTATGGTGCAGGAATTGACCGTTCGGCTGGGACTGACCACGCGCAAAGGACACGGAGAACTGATTGCCGAACATTTTGGCAAGGGCTGGGCCTGGCTCTCCGTCGGCACCTTGCTGGTGTCATGCGTGGGGGCCATGCTGACCGAATTTTCGGGCATCGCCGGCGTCGGATTGCTTTTTGGCGTTTCGCCGTGGATCAGCATCGGATTGACGGTGGTTTTTCTGGTGGTGGTGGTGGCAACCGGAAGTTATCGGCAAGTGGAGGTGCTGGCGATACTCCTCGGCCTTTTTGAACTGGCCTTTGTCGCGGTTGCCTTTGTGTCGCATCCCAGCGGCAAGGCGATGCTCCAGGGCATGGCCCAAATGCCACTGGGCGACCGGCAATACCTGTTCCTATTGGCCAGCAACATGGGGGCGGTCATCATGCCGTGGATGATTTTCTATCAACAATCGGCAGTGGTGGACAAAGGACTCGATATTTCCCACCTCAAGCCCGCCCGATGGGATACCGCCATCGGGGCCGTTATAACCCAAAGCATCATGGTGGCCATTCTGGTGCTTGCCGCCACGACCATCGGCGCCAAAAATCCCAATGCTTCTTTGGATACCGTGCAACAGATCGCCGATGCTTTGATTCCCTTCCTGGGCCCCTTTTGGGGCAAAATGATTTTTGCGTTGGGCATCTTGGGTGCGGCTTTGGTGGCGACCATCGTCGTTTCCCTCACGGCGGCCTGGGGCTTGGGGGAAGTGGCCGGTTACAAACGTTCCCTGGCGCACCATCCCTTTGAAGCGCCATGGTTCTACGGAATCTATGTGCTGAGCCTGTTGATTGGAGCGGGAATCGTGCTCTCCGGCGTCAACTTGATCAAGCTCGCCATCGACGTGAATGTGATGAACGCCCTGCTGCTGCCCATCGTCCTGGGCTTTTTATTTCTATTGGCGCGCAAGGCGCTGCCGGAGCCTTGGCGGCTCAAAGGGTGGTATGCGTGGCTGCTTGGCGTGATCGTCCTGCTCACCGCCGGCTTGGGTGTGTACGCCGGCATCATGGGGATATGGCAGTAAAACCACCAAGCGCTGCTGTCTCTGCCTTGGTTTAATGCAGAAACGAGTTTCTTCTTGTCCTCAGTCATCATTGTCAATAGGAAGGCCCAAGTATGAATAATATCCTCAAGTCTCTTCTTCTTGTCTTCGCGTTCGGCTTGGCCGCTTCTCTTACGGCCCGTGCCGACCATCCCTCCTACCTCCACGCCCTGTCGGATTTGCGTCTCGCCCGCGCTTACGTCGCCTATGGAGACGCGGGTCCGCAAGGCGGCTACGTCATCCAGGAAATTGACCGCGCCATCGGCGAGATCAAGGCGGCCGCGATTGATGACGGCAAAAATCTGGACGATCACCTCCCGATTGACGCCAATATTGATTTCCATGGCCGGTTTCATCGTGCCCTCGATCTCCTGAACCATGCCCACGGTGACGTGAACGAAGACGAAGATAATGGTTACGCCCAGGGATTAAAGCACCGCGCCCTGGAGCATATCGATAGGGCGCGCCACACTCTAAGAGACATCATCGCTGGCTGGTAAAATCAGACTTCGTGCCGGGCTCATTCGGGTTGAGCACTTATATGAGTCCGGCTTTTGATTGTAAGCCGGAATCCACGCCGTGAATTCCGGCCTAGGGCTGGATGATCACGCCTACTTCGACGCGGCGATTTTTGGCGTAAGCCTCTTCCGTGTCGCCCTCCACCGCCGGGCGGTCCGCGCCATAGCTGTTGGTGAAGAGCGCGGACGCCGGAAGCCCGAGGCCGACCAGGTATTCACGCACCGAAAGCGCGCGCCGTTCGCCCAGCGCGCGGTTATATTCCGGCGTGCCCCGCTTGTCGGCGTGGCCCGCGAGGAAGAGGGAATGTCCCGGGTTGGCCTTGAACCAGTCGCTGACCGCCTGCAGCTTGGCCTGTTCCGCGGCCGGGATGGTCGAGCTGTCGAAGGCAAAATAAACCGTGTCCGACGCGAGCATCTGGTAATTCACGTCCCGATCCGGATTGAAATTGCCCCCCGGACGCGCATTTTCCTGGATCCCCGTGCTCAGCGTATCGCCGCCCGGCAGGGGGCTGTTGTCCTCATCCGAGCCGTTCTCCCCTTTGTGGCCGCTGCAGGCCGCCAGGACGAGGGTTGAAACGATCAGTAGAGAAGCGAGAAATCTTTTATTCATGGAGATGGGTCGGAGGTTAAGGGATCAAACAGTCGATAATACAGATGTGGAGTTTGATTAGCAATAGGTTCTGCGTCGCTCAGCGCGTGACGGTTGGTTCCGAGCAGCCCGCCACGCCCATGTCGATCGGCAACGATTGCCGCGACACGGTGTCGAGCAGGTAGAGGTGCCCGTCGTTGCTGTAAACCAGGTGCCGCGAGTCACGCGTCCAGGCCGGGTCCTGTCCCCCCGAGGTCGTGATCAACTCGGCGGTCCGCTTGGCGAGATCAAAAACCCCGATCTGGAACGACCCGCCGATTCGCGCGGTGAAGGCGATCCATTTCCCATCGGGCGACCAGTCCGGCTTCGTGCAGTAGGAATCCCCCGTCACCAGGTGGTCCCATTCCGAGACTCCCTGCGAGCTGCTGATGAAAAGTTGCGGGCTTCCCCGGTCGTCCGACGAATAGACCAACTGGTCGGCCGTGGGCGACCACGACGGCGACGTTTCCGATCCCCGCGTCCGCGTGATCCGGATCGGCGCTGAGTTGTCGAGGGGCAGTACGTAAATCTCCGGGTTGCCGTCCTTGCTCAGGGTCAGCGCGATTTTGCTCCCATCCGGCGAAAACGACGGGCCCGAGTTGATGCCCGGAAAATAGGCGAACCGGTTCCGGTTCCCCGAGGCGATGTCGATCACGTAGACGTCCGGGTATCCGCTTTTGTACGAGGTATAGGCCAGCTTCGTTCCGTCCCAGCTATAGGCCGGGCTCGCGCAGATGACGTTGTCGTGGGTGATCGCCCGCGCATGCGCCCCGTCGATGTCGGCGAGGTAAAGTTCCTTCGAGCCGGTCGCATTGGCGATGAAGGCCAGCTTGCTCGAGGCGAAACCCGGCAGCCCCGTCACCGCCTGGGTGATCGCGTCCGCGAATTCGTGCGCCGCCGTGCGGCCCGTCCCGGGGAATGTCTTCCGGAAAACTTCCGCGCCTGTCTTTGCGTTCACCAGCCGGCCCGTCAGGCTCTCCTCCGTCGCGTTGCCGGTGGCGAGATAATCGCCGGTTCCACCCGCCACGGGCGAAATCATCCCCGTGCGCGTCAGGTCCCCGAGCATGATCTGCGTTATGGCATTGCCCTGGAGGCCGTTGATCGGGCCGATCCCCACTTGGACCAGCGGCGACACGTTCACGTTGACCTGTGCCTCCAGCCGCGGTCCGGCCGGGCCGAGCAGGGTGAGAAGCGGGAGGAGGACGAGGAGGAATCGGGCAATGGATGGTTTCACAATGGAATCTGGCTTAAAATTAACGGGTCAAGTTGAAGTGGATGGAGATATCAGGTGGACAGCCATCCGGCAAGGGTTGAAGCAGATAGCCCAGGCTGCGCGCGGCGTCCAGCGCCGATTGGTCGTAGGCCTGGTTGCCCGAGGATTGCTGCAGCGTCACCAGTTCCGGCGGGACCCGTCCGTCCTTTTCCACATGGATCTGCACCACCGGGTTGACCGCCGTTTCATCTTCCAAGTCGGGATGCTGCCACTTGCTCATCACCTGGTCGTGGATCATGAGGTAAAAATCCTGGTACGGGTTCGCCTGCGAGTGCTCGGAGCCATCCTGCCCGACGTTCACCTGGTTGGCCGCGCCCGTCTGCTCCAGCTTCTGCCCCAGCCGGGCCGCGATCTCTTCCTTGCTCAGTCCCGTGGTCTCGGAATCCGGCGTGTTGGCGTTGAGCGTGGCATCCACCGGCTTCTTTTTCGGCTTCGGCTTGGCCGGTTTGTCCGTTGCGGGACCCTCCGCCAGGCTCAGGTCCGCCTTGGTCAGCTTCACCGCCGGCTTCGGTGGCTTCACCTCCGCCGTCTCCGGCGCTTCCGGCTTGATGATGACCGGCTTCGGTTTGACCGGCGCGGTTTGCGCGGCGGCCGGCGCGGGCGGCGGGGTGGCGTGGACTGAGGGAGCGGGCGTGGTCTGGCCGATCTTGGGCGCGGCCTGCGTCCCCGGCGTTCCCTTCACCGCCTGACCCTCCGGCAAAAGCGAAATGAATTGCTCCGGCGGCGGCGGAGCAGGCTCGTTCCGGTAGATCCAGATTGCCACGGCGATGGCCGCCGCGTGGAAAAGCGCGACGATGGCCACCCAGCGCCAGAAATTGCCGGTCTGCCGCTTCTCGATCTCTTCCTCCGGGTCGGGAGGCGGTTTGGAACGACGCAAATTCAGCCGGGTTTGTCTCTTGGTTCCGGGCAATCGCTTGGGCGGAGGATAACCCACGGGATGATTAATCACTTGCGAACACACTATAAGGTAGTCCGCCCAAAAGACCAGCCCGTATATGGTGTTCTTGGAAATGGTGCCCTGCGGACGGCGGTAACCGACTTTTATCCTGCGGCGGCTTTGCCAGCGCGGGAGAATCTGTTTAACGTGGGGTATGACTCAGCCCGTTTGGTTCCGCCCGCTTGCCGCGCTTTTTCCGCGCGGAGTCGTCGTGAACGATGCCGCCGCGCTCTCCGCCCACGCGGGGGACGCCTGGTTTGCCAGCACGCTGCCGGAGGCCGTTGCCTTTCCGCGCCACGCCGCCGACGTCGCCAAGTTGTTGCGTTACGCCAACCGGAAAGGCATTCCCGTCACCGCGCGGGGCGCGGGGCGCGGCTACGTCGGGGGCTGCGTGCCGAAACGGGGCGGCATCGTCGTTTCATTCGCGCGGATGAACCGCATTCTCGAAATCAACCCCGTCGACGGCGTCGGCGTCGTCCAGCCCGGCGTCATCACCGGCGATTTCCAGGCGAAGACGCTCCAGCACGGCCTCCTCTACCCGCCCGATCCCGCCAGCCTGAAGGAATGCTCCCTCGGCGGCAACGTCGCCACCAACGCGGGCGGCCCGCGCTGCCTGAAATACGGCGTCACGCGCCACTACGTCCTCGGCCTCCAGGTCGTGCTCGCCGACGGCACGCTCGTCCGCGTCGGCGGACGCACGCAAAAGAACAAAAGCGGCTTCGATTTCGTCGGCCTTTTCGTCGGCGCGGAGGGCCTGCTCGGCCTGGTCACGGAAATCACCCTGCGGCTCATCCCCGTTCCGCCGGCCCGCGCCGTTCTCGCCGCCTCGTTCCGCAACGCGCCCGCCGCCGCCGCCGGCGTTCAGCACGTCTTCGAGCGGGGATTTCTCCCCTCCGCGCTCGAGATGGCGGACCGGTTCACTCTCGAGGCCGCGCGCCGCCACCTCGGCTCGCAGCACCTCCCGCCCGGCGCCGCCCATCTTCTCGTCGAGATCGACGGCCAGCCCAATTCGGTCCACTCCGAGATCCACGCCCTCGCCGACATCCTCAGGTCGGGTGGCGCGCTCGACATCACCCTGGCCACGACCGAGCCCGAATGCGAACGCCTCTGGGGCCTGCGCCGCGAATTCTCCGCCTCGCTCAAGGCCACCGGCCTGACCAAGCTCAACGAGGACATCTGCGTGCCGCGCAGCCGCCTCGTCGACCTCTTCGATTTCACCGCGCGCCTCCAGAAAAAATACGGCGTCGAGATCGCCTCCTTCGGCCACGCCGGCGACGGCAACATCCACGTCAATCTCATGGCCGACCTCGCCGTGCCCGGCGTGAAGAAAAAGACCGACCGCGCGCTCGACGAACTCTTTCGCCAGATCATCGCCTGGGGCGGCGCCATCACCGGCGAGCACGGCATCGGGCTGGCCAAGCTGCCCTGGTGGCCGAAAGCCGCCTCGCCCGAGTTGCGCCGCCTGCACCGTCTGGTCAAGAAAGCCCTGGACCCGAAAGGCATCCTGAATCCCGGGAAGTTTGTTTAAATGAAAAGATGCCTAGCCGCGTACCTGTCCCTTTTTTCCCATGAATACACAGACAACTAAATTCTTAATAATAGCGCTAATTTTTCTGATCACCAGTGTAACTGTACCCGCCACGGGAGAGGCAGGAGATCTGGCTTGGGACAAAGAAATAGATGGCATTTTATTGGCGATAGAATGGATAAAATGGACGGATAATAGCCGAGAGATGCAGGGCATTCGAATTCATCTGAAAAATGTCTCAGGAGTCACCAGATACTTCATAGAAGAAGGCTCTGATCAAGGTTTTCATATTTTTTATGATAATTCAGATGGCACCGAAATGCAGTTGCACAAAGATGACGGCCCATCTGGAATACAGACTTATACCTACACGCCAGTAGCTAGTCCGATTAATCCGGGGCAGACGATAACGGTAATCGTGCATTTACATTCGGAACAGGAAGTCAAAATCGTCAGAACAACACCTATTGGCTGCTCTGTTATGGTATCGGATCCTGCCGCCGGAGGTTATAAAAAAATAAGAACTACTCCTCGGATGCTGACTGAAATTTCAGTTGCCCCATTTTGAAATCTAAAAGATGCCATGGTGATGGTCAAGGTGCCCTGAAGAGAGCACCTTCTAAAGGGGTCAGTCCGTAGTATTGACACCACGTTTCCAAGCAAAGGCTTGCTTCCGCTGGTAAAACCGCCTAAATTTCGTCTGTGAGCCTCACCGAAATCCTCGAAGAACTTCCCAAGCTCAAAACGGAAGAGCGGGACACCATCCTTCACCGCATCGAGGAGTTGGACGCCTTGGCCAGCCCGGAATTGTTGGCGGCCATCGACCAGGCGGAAGCCTTCCCCAGCGAGCACGATTTGCCGGCGGGAGAGGTGCGCCAGATGGTGAAGGCATGGGCGCATACCAGGTAGTCATTACCCCTTACGCCTCCGGCGACCTGGAGCGGATCGTCCGTTACATTGCGCGAAATAATCCCGATGTGGCGCAGCAGTTCGGAGAAAAACTGGTGGATCGCGCCCTGAGCCTCAGTGAGACCGTGGTATGCCAAAGCGGCGGACGGTTGCCGAAGCGTCCCGGCGTGCGCAAACTGATCGAAGGCAACTACCTCATCCTCTACCGCGTTTTACCGGAACAAAACAAAGTCCGCGTGCTTCGGTTCTGGCATGGAGCGCAAGACCGCGCCAAACTCAGTCTGGGCGAGTAAAATGATGAGTGAAAAGGGGGACCAGCGCCAAAATTTCAAGTTATATCATCGCCAAAGATCGGTCCGGGCGGGTGGCCCTTTTTCTCGCGCAGAGCCTGCCGGATTTTTTCCAGCTCCTCGGTGCGATCGTCGGTTTCCTCCCACACTTCCTGGCTGACGTAAATCGGCGCCTTGGCCTGCGTCGCCAGCACCAGGCAGTCGCTGGGCCGCGCGTCGATCTCGATCAGCTTCGAGTGGATTTCGTTCTGGGCGCGCAGGATGATCCGGGCGAAATAAGTGTTGCTGCGCAGTGCGTTGATGACGACCCGCTCCACCTTGATCTCGAAGGCGTTGAAGATGAAGCCGATCAACTCGTGCGTCAAGGGCCGCTCGTTGTGCTCGCCGCGCATCGACATCGCGATGGCCCGGCCCACGCTCGGCTCGACGTGAATGACGAAACTCTTTTGCTCGTTGCCGATGAAAATTGCCAGAGTGTGCTGGTCCGTGGGGAAAACATCGAAGACCTCCACTCGAACAATGTCAGTGTTCACAAGCTATGTGTACCACCGCCGGGCACAAATGACAATGTCGGAAGGATTTCCTCCCCCGATTTTATCCGTGGAATTATCCGCGGAATCAATCGACCGAAGGCGTGAAGCTCGGGCGGGGCAGGGCATTCGCCGGAGCCAGCGGTTGCGGCTTCGGAACGAGCGGGCACAAGGCCAGATCACCCTTGTAGTTGGCGACCACCCGCCCTGTTTGATCGTAGCAGGTGAAGGCGCTCTGCGTCACCGCCCGGGAGATGTGATCGAGCGTGACATCCACGCCCGAAACAAGTGCGAACAGCGCGATGACCAGCAAGGTGAGAACTTTGAGAAAACGTTTCATAACGTGGAAAAAATGTGAAGTCCAACTATGACAGAAAACCGGTCAGAGGGCTAGTCGGATTTGCAGTGCGCGTCGGAGCCCCCAAACCGACCTCCCACGCCGCCCGGCCCGCCTCGACGGCCGCGCGAAACGCCCGGGCCATGCGCGCCGGGTCGCGGGCCGCGGCCAGCGCCGTGTTCACCAGCACGCCGTCGGCCCCAAGCTCGAGCGCCTCCGCCGCCTGCGACGGCGCACCCAGCCCGGCATCGACGATCACCGGCACCGTCGCCTGTTCAATGATGATCTCGATCTGAGCGCGCGTTTCCAAGCCGCGGTTCGAGCCAATCGGCGATCCCAGCGGCATCACCGTCGCCGTGCCCACGTCCTGCAGCCGCTTCGCCAGCACCGGGTCGGCATTGATGTAGGGCAGCACGGTGAAGCCCTCCTTCACCAATTGCTCCGCTGCCGCCAGCGTCTCAATCGGATCGGGCAGCAGGTAACGGGGATCCGGATGGATTTCGAGCTTCACCCATTTCGGCAGGCCGGCCGCCACCGCCAGTCGCGCCAGCCGCACCGCCTCGGAGGCGTTCATTGCGCCGCTGGTATTCGGCAACAGGAGATACTTCTTCGGGTCGATGAAGTTCAGGATATCGGCGTAAGGATCGTCCTTGCCGGTCAGGTCGGCCCGACGCAGCGCCACCGTCACGATCTCGGTGCCGCTCGCCTCCAGCGCTTCCGCCATGGCTTGGTTGGAGGAAAATTTTCCCGTACCCACGAGCAGCCGTGAGCCAAACGTCCGTCCCGCAATCGTCAGACCGGTCATAACTTCTTACTTTAGCCGCGACTTGTCACGGTCGCACGAATTATCTCATGCGCAGCGGTCTGTCTGTGACCGGTGCACTCGCTCAACATCAATAAACCCCCGTTGACATCGGGAGGCGTTTCCGGCAGCTTGGCGGGCTATGGCTAATACTCGTTCCGCTGCCAAGCAGGCCCGCGCCGCGCTGCGCCGCCGCTCCCGCAACCGTGTTCAACTCAGCACCGTTCGCTCCTCCGAAAAGAAAATCCGCTCCTTGGCCAAGGCCGGCAACATCGCCGAAGCCGCCAAGCTGCTTTCCTCTTTCCAGTCGCAGATCGACCGCGCCGCCAAGACGGGCGTCGTTCACAAGAACACCGCGTCCCGCCACAAGCAGCGGGTTGCCGCCCTCCTCAAGCCGGCGAAATAAGCCCTGCGCACGGCGGTAACGCTTTGCCCTGAAAGGGCATCGCTGAGGTCAGATCGTCCGGACGGACCTACGGACGAAAAAATCTAACGAAAGGCAATATCTTTCCGGGCGGAGCCTTACTGCCGTAAGGCAGGTCTGCCGTGGGCGCACCTTTTCTTATTGGCACGCCTCAGAGTCACTGCTACCACTTTGTCGCTTGAGGACGCTGCGTCTTTTCCCACTTTTTACTGCCTTTTGTGTAATTTGCACAGCAGGCGTCTTGCCGTTGTTGGGCCAGGAAATGCCGGGTGCCACCGCCACCTCGACCACGGTCAGTTCCCGTGAGACGCCGGTTACCATCACGGCGGACGGCCAAAACACCTATCTTGGCGAAATTGCCACCGCCGATGACAACGTTATTCTCCGCTACAAAGACACGGTTATTTTCGCCGACCACATGATTTACGACCGCTCCAGCCACGTCGTTACCGCCAACGGCAACGTCCGCATCTTTACCGCCGATCGGGTCTATCGCGGCGATAGCATGACCTACAATCTCACCACCAAGGCGATGACCTCGTCCGCCTTCTACGGGGGCGAATACCCGAAGTTTCTCACCGCCAAACAGGTCACCACGCCGGAATTCAACCACTACCGCCTGACCAACGCCACCTTTACCACCAACAACCGGGAGAACCCCTCGTTCCACCTTGCCGCCAGCACCATCGAGTACCGCCCCAACGATGAAGTCGTCCTCAAGAACGTTCTCTTTTACGTGGGCGACGTCCCCATCCTCTACTTCCCGATCATCGTCCAGTCTCTTACCGACTCGCGCCCCGTCTACCAGTTTTCCCTCGGGGATAGCGGACAGTTCGGCTATTTCATGAACAACGCCTACAACTGGGTGCTCGACGACAAGATACGCGGCACAGCCGAGTTTGACGTCCGCGAAAAGCGCGGCTATGCCGGCGGCGTCGACGTCCAGTACTACCCCAGCGCCTACAGCGAGATGCTCCTCAAGACTTACTATGCCCAGGACAACCTCTACGCCAAGACCTACACCCCGGGCGCCGTCTCCCGCGGCGATCTCTCCGACAATGACGTTTACGACGGCGTTCCCTCCGACAACCGTTACCGTATCGCTTATCAGCAGCATCTCCAATTCACGCCCGACTTCACTTCCATCGCCGACATCAATGCCTGGAGCGATCCCTGGATCACCCGCGACTACTTTACCGGAGAGTACCAGCAGGAAAACCAGCCGCCCAACTTTGTCAACCTCCAGCAGTACAACCCCAACTACACCGTCTCCCTTCTGGCCAGCCCGCAGGTCAACCCCTTCTTCGAAACCGCCCAGCGCCTGCCCGAGTTTCAGGTCGAGACCAAGCAGCAGAAAATCTTTGATTGGCCCGTCGAGTACACCAGCCAGAGCAGCGTCGTCAGTTTCGAACTCCACTACGCCGACGTCAACGACTTCCAGAATCCCAGCGGGTACATTTACAGGTCCATTCCAAACTCCACCGCTTATGCGTATTACCACCCCAACGCCACCTACGACTACAATCCCAACCAGCTCACCAATTACAGCGCCGACCGTTACGATACCTACCACGAGTTCTCCTATCCGCACCAATACTTCAACTTTCTCTCCCTTACTCCGCGCATCGGCGGACGCCTCACCATCTATAACGAC
Organism: Methylacidiphilales bacterium; assembly: GCA_021272315.1. Taxonomy (GTDB): domain Bacteria; phylum Verrucomicrobiota; class Verrucomicrobiia; order Methylacidiphilales; family UBA1321; genus JABDGH01. The sequence continues at coordinate 63,363 of JAJSLI010000021.1, forward strand.
GACAACCAACCCGCCAACACCACCGACAATGACAAGACGCGGCTGGCCGGCGATGTCGGTCTCGAGGGCGACTTCAAAATCTCCCGCACCTGGCTCAACGTTTCCAATCCCAACCTTGGCATCGACGGCATCCGCCACGTTATCGAACCCTTTTTTGACTCCGAATTCGCCCCCTCGCCCACCGTCACGCCCAACAATATCCGCGGTTTCGATGACCGCCTCTATTCCACCACACCTCCCCCGCTCGACTGGACCGAATACAACTCCATCGACTCGATCGATAAGGAGGCTGTCGTCCGCTTCGGCGTGATCAACAGCCTCCAGACCAAGCGCGACGGCGCCAACACCGACCTTATCACCTGGAAGACTTACGCCGACGCTGATTTCGACCACAACTTCAGCGCCGCCACCCCCAACTCCACTTTCAGCAATCTCTTCAACAACATCAACTACAACGCCACCCAGCAATTCTCGTTCAGCTCGCAGAGCGCTCTCGCCATTACGGGCAACAGCTACAATCAGGTCATCAACTCCATCAACTGGTTCCCCGACGCCTCCGTCAAGGCCAGCCTCGGCGACGCCTACATCAACCACAGCCCCATTTTCCCCAATGGCAACAGCATCGTGCTCGATCTTTTTTATCGCATGAACGAACACTGGCAGTTCGAGGCCCAGGGACAAGCGGATGCCACGAATGGAAGCCTCCAGAATCAGCAGTTCACCATCTATCGCGATCTCGATGCCTGGCAGGTCGCCCTCACCTACTCCGACGCCGAAATCAACGGCCAGGGTGATCACTCCGTCTACCTGTCCTTCACCCTCAAGGCCCTCCCGAAATACACGCTGCACGGCCCGTCGTTCTAATTGCCCAACTGCCGCTTGCCGGATGTCCCCCGGTGCGGCACAATGGCACCCCTCTTATGAATCTAGCGATTGTTGGTTCCGGTTATGTTGGATTGGTCACGGGAGCCTGTTTTGCGGAGGTCGGTCACCGTGTCATCTGCGTCGACAACGACCTCAAAAAAGTTCACCAGCTTCAGGACGGCAACATCCCCATTTACGAGCCCGGGCTTGAGGAAATCGTCAAACGGAACGTCGCCGCCGGACGCCTCTCCTTCACCGCTTCCATCGGTGACGCGGTCGAGGCTTCCAAGGTCATCTTCATCGCGGTGCCCACCCCGCCGCAGCCCGACGGCAGCGTCGACCTGAGCTTCGTCGAGGGCGTCGCCCGCGAAATCGCCATCCATATCAAAGAATATCGCATTGTCGTCGACAAAAGCACCGTCCCGGTCAAGACCGGCGAAAAAGTCGCGCAGACCATCAACCGCTACAACCCCGGCGCGCCGATCGACGTCGTCAGCAACCCCGAATTTCTCCGCGAAGGTTCCGCCGTCGAGGATCTGATGAAGCCCGACCGCATCGTTGTCGGCGTCTCTTCCGAACGCGCCGTCGGCCCCATGAAGGAAATCTACGAACCCTTCAAGGTCCCGATCATGATCACTGACCTCAATTCCGCCGAGCTGATCAAGCATGCCTCCAACAGCTTCCTTGCCCTCAAGATATCCTATATCAATGCCGTTGCCGCCGTCTGCGAAGCCTCCGGAGCCAACGTCGAGCGCGTTGCTGATGGCATGGGCGCCGACAAACGCATCGGCCGCGATTTTCTCAACGCCGGCGTCGGCTACGGCGGCTCCTGCTTTCCCAAGGACCTCTCCGCCTTCATCCGCATCTCGGAAGAACTCGGCTACAATTTCCGCCTCCTCAAGGAGGTCGAGGCCATCAATCGCGACCAGAAGGAACGCTTTCTCAAGAAAGTCCGCGAATCACTCTGGGTCCTGCGCCACAAGAAAATCGGCGTCCTCGGCCTCGCCTTCAAGGGGAACACTGACGACGTCCGCAGCAGCGTCGCCATCGCCATTGTCCAGCAGCTCATCGCCGAGGGTGCCGAAGTCCGCGCCTACGATCCCAAGGCCATGGAAAAGGCGCAGCCGCTCGTTCCCGAGGCAAAAATGACGGAACGGGCCGAGGATGTTGCTGATGGCGCCGACGCCCTGCTTCTTCTCACCGAGTGGAACGAGTTCAAGTCGCTCCCCTGGGCCGCGATCAAGAAACGGATGCTCAGTCCGCTTCTCTTCGACGGACGCAACCTCCTCGACCCCGCGGCGATCCGCGCCCTCGGCTTCAACTACACTGGCATTGGGCGCTGACCATCGGCGCTCCACTTTTCATGAACACCATCTTAGTCGGCGCCCAATGGGGCGATGAAGGAAAAGGTAAAATCATCGACGTCCTCACCGAGGAAGCCGACATCGTCGTCCGCTCCCAGGGCGGCAACAACGCCGGCCACACCGTCGAAGTCGGGCGGGAAAAATTCATCCTCCACCTCATCCCTTCCGGCATCCTGCGCCGGAATAAAAAATGTGTCATCGGCAACGGCGTGGTCATCGACCCCGTCTCGCTCGTTGCTGAAATCGAGGGGCTCGAAAAGCGCGGCATCAAGCTGGCCGGACGCCTTTTCATCAGCGAAACCGCCCATCTCGTTCTCCCCTATCACCGCCGACTCGACGAGGCGCGTGAACATCGCAAAGGCACCAATAAAATCGGCACGACCAAACGGGGCATCGGTCCCGCCTACGGCGACAAGGCCGCGCGTACCGGCCTGCGCCTCATCGACCTTGCCCAGCCCAAGGTCTTCTCCGCCAAACTCCGCGAACGCATCGAGGAAAACAACGCCGTCATCGAATCACTCGGCGGCGAACCCCTTTCCTTCCCCGAGGTTGAACAGTCCTATCTCGAGGCCGGTAAAAAGCTGCGCCCTTACATCATCAACACCGTCGTCTGGCTCCATCAGCAGGACGAGAAAAAGAAGCGCATCCTTTTCGAGGGCGCGCAGGGCACCTTCCTCGACATCGACTTCGGCACCTACCCGTACGTCACCTCCTCCAACACCACCGCGGGCGGCGCCTCCACCGGCTCCGGCATTCCGCCCCACCGCATGGACCGCGTCGTCGGCGTGATGAAGGCCTACACCACCCGCGTCGGCGAAGGCCCGCTGCCCACCGAGTGCGCCGAGGTCTCCGACATGCTCCACGCCATGGGCCGGGAATTCGGCGCCACCACGGGCCGCGCGCGCCGCTGCGGCTGGTTTGATGCTGTCGCCACCCGCTACGCCCGCATGGTCAACGGCATCGACGAGCTCGCCATCACCAATCTCGACGGCCTCGACACGCTCCGGCAAATCCAGGTTTGCGTTGCCTACGAATGCCGCGGCAAGCGCCTCCTGTACCCGCCCAACGATGCCGAGGAACTGCTCCACTGCCGCCCCATCTACCGCAAGTTTGCCGGCTGGAATCAACCGACCTGCGGCGTGCGCCACTTCAAAAAACTCCCCGTAGCGGCCCAAAAATATCTCAAGGCCCTGGCCGCGCTGACCGGCGCAAAACTTCGCATTGTCTCCGTTGGCGCCCAGCGCAAACAGACTTTTGAGGCATGACCGGCCGCGTTTCGCGGTAAAATCCATGAGCCCAGCCCCCGCCTACAAATTCGGGAAGATACCGCGCCACGTCGCCATCATCATGGACGGCAACGGCCGCTGGGCCAAGGCCAAGAACATGATCCGCGTCCAGGGCCACCGCGCCGGCGCTGAATCGGTCCGCGATGTGGTCAAGGCCGCGGGTGAATTTGGCGTCAAGTACCTCACCCTTTACGCCTTCTCCGTCGAAAACTGGAAGCGGCCCAAGACCGAAGTCCACACCCTCATGGGCCTGCTCGAAAACTTTCTCCGCGACGAACTGCCCGAGCTCATCAAGAACAACATCCGGCTCCAGGCCATCGGCCGCCTCTCCGACCTGCCGCCCAGTGTCCGCGACCAGCTCCACGATTGCATCCACGCCACGCGCGAGAACACCGGCCTGACGCTCATCCTCGCCCTCAGCTACAGCGGGCGCGTCGAAATCATCGAGGCGGTCCACTCCATCATCCGCGAGATCAAGCTGGGCCATCTCGACAGCGCGCAGATCGACGAACAGGTCTTCAACCATCACCTCTACACCCGCTACTACCCCGATCCCGACCTTCTCATCCGCACCAGCGGCGAAATGCGCCTGAGCAATTTCCTTCTCTGGCAGCTTTCCTACACCGAGATCTACATCACGCCGACCCTCTGGCCCGACTTCCGCCGCCAGCATTTCGCCGAGGCCCTCATCGACTACGGTAATCGCCAGCGGCGGTTTGGGTCGTTGTAACCTTCACTTCCGCTTCGATGACACATTCCCCCACTCCCAACGCCTTGAATCGGCCTGTCATTTCCTCCGATTTTCCCGATCGCCACATCGCCAGTGTTTTGCAGCCGTTTGTCGACAGCAGGACCATGGCGGGCGCGGTCATTTTGGTCGCGACGAAAGACAAGGTGCTGACTTTGGAAACGGTCGGCTATTGTGACCTGGAAGCACACAAGCCGATGGAACCGGACAACCTGTTCTGGATCGCCTCCATGACCAAGCCCATGACCGCCACGGCCCTCATGATGCTCGTCGATGAAGGCAAAATTAACATCGATGACCCCGTGGAAAAATACCTGCCCGAATTCAAGGGCCAAATGGTCATCGCCGAACAGGACGAAAATCACCTTCTGCTCAGGAAACCCCAACATCCGATCTTGGTGCGGGAAATTTTGAGTCACACCAGCGGCCTCGACTTCACCTCCGCCTTGGAGACCCCCACGCTCGACCGGCTGCATTTGCGGGACGCCGTCCGTAGCTACGCCATGACCGCGCTCAAATTCGAGCCGGGCACGAAGTATCTCTACTCCAACGCCGGCACCAACACGGCTGGCCGCCTTATTGAAACGATCAGCGGAACCTCCTATGAAGAGTTCATGGACCAGCGGTTGTTCAAGCCGCTGGGCATGCATGACACCACATTCTGGCCGAGTGAGGAGCAACTTCGGCGTCTGGCCAAAATCTACCGGTCGAAGGAAGATAAAACCGGTTTGGAGGAAGCAAGCATCAGTCAGCTCTCCTATCCGCTGAACAACCCGAAACGCAAACCCATGCCCGCGGGCGGTCTTTTTTCCGTTGCCGGCGACATCGTCAAATTCTGCCAAATGATCCTCGGCGGTGGCATTTACGAAGGCAGGCGCTATCTATCCGAACCGGCGATCAGGGAAATGACCCGCAGGCAAACCGGCGATGCCATCGAAACCAGCTACGGCTTGGGTTGGGACACCGCTGGAGGAAAATTCGGTCATGGCGGCGCCTATAAAACCAGGATGACCATCGATCCCAAGCTGGGCCTCATCACTGTCCTCCTGCTTCACCATGCCAACGACTGGCACCGTGAGGACGGCAACACCATCTTGCCGGTTTTTACCGCGGCAGCGGAAAAGTTGGTGGCATGAAAAACAGCCTTCTCTGGCAGCTCTCCTACACCGAGATCTATATCACGCCGACTCTCTGGCCCGACTTCCGCCGCCAGCACTTCGCCGAGGCCCTCATCGACTACGGTAATCGCCAGCGGCGGTTTGGGTCGTTGTAGGTCGAATTGACAGTCCTTTAAAACCGGATGCAACGATTTGTTCCCTACGCCAATCCCATCAGCCATTCGTTCTCGATCCGTTTCTGCATTTCGCGGGGATAAACCACAAAGTTGCCTCCCTCCTTCAGGTCGAGAAAATCATAATCCAACTCACGCAGCCATTCGATCCGTGCGAGGCCGAAGCATTCGAGAAAGATGACCGGCCGCGCCTCGCGCAAAATCCGGCGTGCGCCTCGCAACACCTGGTCTTCCGTGCCTTCGACGTCGATCTTGATCAAAAGCCGCCTGGACCCGAGCTTTTCTTGCAGTGAATCGAGGTCGATGCAGGTCACCGGACGCTTCACCGACAGGCCATAGGTGGAATGGAGCGACCAACTGTTGGACGTATGGTCCAGGATCGATCCGGTCGCTCCGCTGATCGGGTCGACCATAAACTCAAGCGTGCCGTTCCGATCCGATACCGCAACGGGATAAAGGGAAATGCGCCCGAGCCGGTTCCGATCAATCGTCCGGCCCAGCAGTTTAATATTTTGGACGTCGGGTTCAAACATCCAGATATCGATGGTGTCTGACCAGTTGGCTACGCGCCAGGAATAGTCACCGATGCTGGCTCCGATGTCCCAGAAGCAGTTCGGCTGATATCCGGCCAGGATGGCCTTGAAACAGTGCTTCATTCTTTTCTCCGCGCTTCTGTCTGCAATCAGGTGGCCGAAATTACGCAGCCAGAAGAGGGAAACCTTGATTTTGCCCTCTTGGTACGAAACCGGAAAATCAATCCAGGCTTGCAGTCGGCGAAACCAGGCGAACCGGCGCAGCCGCCAGAGCGGATGAAAATGATCGCGGATATAGTTGAGCACGGCCCCCTCCAGAATGCCTCGGATGCTGACATCTCTGCCGGTATTATGCCATCTTTAGCGCCATGCAAACGTCTCATTTCCAGCCCCGCCAATTTCTGCCCGAAACCATCGACCTGACCGACACGGCGCAACTCGCGCCGGTGTTCCACCGGCTGGAGGCCCGACTCGTCGCCGCCGCCTCGGTCGCCGACCTCGAGGCCTGGTTGCGCGACCACAGCGAGGTCTGCGCTGCGTTGTCGGAAACGTCCGCGCTCGCCTACATCGCCATGACCTGCCAGACCGACGACGAAGCCAAGGAAAAGGCCTACCTGCACATCGTCGAGGTGGTCGACCCATGGCTCAAGCCGCGCCAGTTCGCGTTAATGCAGAAGCTCGCGCAGTCGCCCCTTTTCAAGGAACTCCCGCCGTTCTACGCGGTCTACCGCCGCAGCGTCGAAGCGCAGGTAAAAATTTACCGCGAGGAAAACGTCGCCCGCGAGACCGAGGTAGCCAAGCTGAGCCAGCAGTACCAGAAAATCAGCGGCGCCATGACCGTGCAATTCGACGGGCAGGAACAGACCCTCGCCCGCATGGGCCGCATCCAGGAGGAACCCGACCGCTCCCGGCGCGAAGCGGCGTGGAAGGTTGTGGCCGAACGCCGCCTCCAGGATGCCGGCAAACTCGAGGAGATTTTCGACCAACTGCTTGTCCTGCGCAATGAAATCGCCCGCGCCGCCGATTTTCCCGATTTCCGCGCCTACACCTTCGCCAATTACGAGCGATTCGACTACACCCCGGAGGATTGCCTGAAATTCCATGACGCGGTCGAGCATCACATCGTGCCCCTGGCGCGCGCGTTGCAGCGCGACCGCCAAAAGCGGCTCGGCGTCGACCCGCTGCGCCCGTGGGACCTCGCGGTCGATCCCGATCACAACCCGCCGCTCCATCCCTTCGCCCGGTCGTCGGAACTGGTCGAAAAATCGCAGGAGATTTTCTCCAAGCTCGATCCGCGCCTGGGCGATTATTACGCCATCCTGCGCAAACAGGACCTGGTCGATCTCGACAACCGCAAGGGCAAGGCGCCGGGCGGCTACCAAAGCACGCTCTCCGAGGCGCGCGTGCCCTTCATCTTCATGAACGCGGTCGGCGTCCACCGCGACGTCGAGACGATGCTGCACGAGGCGGGCCACGCTTTCCACGCACTGGCCGCGCGCGAACTGCCGCTCCACGCCTACCGGGGCGCGCCGATCGAATTTTGCGAGGTCGCCTCGATGGGCATGGAACTGCTCGCCGCGCCGCACCTGGACGCCTTTTATTCGGAGAAGGACGCGAAGCGCGCCCGGCGCGATCACCTTGAGGGAATCATCAAGTTTTTCCCGTGGATGGCGACGGTCGATGCGTTTCAGCACTGGATTTACACCCACCCGGGCCACACGCGGGACGAGCGCACCAAATTCTGGCTCTCGCTCATGGATCGCTTCGGCGGGATTGAGGACTGGAGCGGCTTCGAGGAGGCCCGCGCGCGCGTCTGGCATCGCCAGCTCCATATTTTCGAGATTCCGTTCTACTACGTCGAGTACGGAATCGCGCAACTCGGTGCGCTGCAGCTCTGGCAGGCGGCGCGGCGCGATCTTCCGGCGGCGCTCAACCACTATCTGCGGGGCCTGGGCCTGGGCGGCTCGCGTCCGCTGCCCGAGCTGTTCCAGGCGGCCGGCCTCGCCTTCGATTTCACCGACAAGACCATCGCGCCGCTCATGCGCAACGTGAAGGACGCGCTGGTGGAATTGGCGGGGTAACGACCCACTATTCTTACGAAATTATCTCAGATATATTAGTGATCTGACTAAATATGGAGCGATTAGAGGCATTAAAGAAAGCAGAAGAACTGCTTGATAAAGTGCTAAAGGACAAAGCTAATTTGGAAATGGCTTTGGATCAGTGGCCTGAAGCAGGCCGTGATGATTATAGGTGGCTTGAAAGTGCAAAGTGGCAGTTGGTTTACATTTATAATGATGAGGATATCAGAAGCAAAGAACCTAGCTATGAAAAGGCACAATTTGAAAAACTTTGGCGCATATACAGAACAATCCAAGAGCGGATAAAATCGATCAAATGACGAGGGCAAAATACTCTTTGCCGAAACCAGCGATTGTGAGAAAATACTTGTTGTGAAAACGCTCGCTTACACCTACTGGCAGGATGGCGATGATTGGCTGGGTTATCTGGATGAATTTCCCGACTACCACACCCAAGGCAAGACGTTGGATGATCTTAAAGCTCATCTGGCCGACCTTTACCAAGACCTGACCTCCGGAGAAATTCCGTGTGTGCGCCGCCACGCCAAACTTGAATTGGCGTGAAGCATCGCGACTTGGTTAAAAAAATCGAGGAACTTGGTTGCATTTTTGTCCGGCATGGCGGAAATCACGACTGGTATCATAATCCCGCGACTAAAGTTTCTCAGCCGGTTCCCCGTCACCGGGAGATCAACGAACATCTCGCAAGGCGCATTCTTAAGATGCTTTCCAATAAATAACATGCGCGCTCACCGTTCCATCCAATTTCGGTTTGCCTGCCTCGCTATTTTTGCTCTGGCGCTGACAACTCTGCCGTCGGCCCCGCTGCATGCCGACCTGATCTCGAGCCTATTCCAGTCGGGACCGCAACGCCCCGCCGCCCCCGACGACGAGAAAAAGGCGCTGCACGACGCGGACCAATCGTACAAGGACGGCGCGTTCGACCTGTGCAACGACCGGGTGGCCGCTTTCCTCAAACAATATCCGAAATCGACGCTGGCGCCCGAGGCCGAATTGCTCCAAGCCCGCGCGCTTTACCAGCTCGGGCGTGACGACGAGGCGCTGGCGGCGCTTAACCTGCCGCCGGAACAGGTGCCGGCCTACCTCGCGGCGGACACCCTTTTTTGGCAGGCGGAAATCCTGCTCGACGCGGGCAAATGGCCCGACGCGGAACAAAAATATCGCGCGCTGCTCGCCCTGAAAGATACCGGCGGTCACGCCGATGCAGCAAACCTTGGGCTGGCGTGGGCGCTCTTCAAGGAAGGCAGGGAACCCGACGCGCTGGCGCTGATCCAGGCGCTGACCGGCGACAAGGAAAAGGCGAAATCGCCCGCGGGCCAGCAGGCGCAGTTGCTCTCGGCTAAAATCGCCCTGAGCAAGGGGCAGTTCAAGGAGGCCATCGACGGGCTGACCAATTTGCTGGCGACGAACCCCGCGGCGGGGCTCGCCTTTGAGGCGAATTACTGGCTCGGCGAGACTTACCTGGCCAACAACCAGCCGGACCAGGCGGTGACGGCCTATGAAAATATTACAGGCGATCTGCAATCGAATTTAAAGCCGCAGGCTTTCCCGAAGACGCTGGTGGCGCAGGCCTGCCTTGGACTCGGGCGCGCGCTTCATGCCCTGCACCAGAACGACCAGGCTGAGCTGGCCTATGAGCAGGCCTATCAACTGACGGAAAACGAAACGACGCGCATGGACGCGTTCGTGGCGTTCCTGGAAAACGCGCGCTCGGCGGGGAAACTGCCGGAGGCGGTGGACAAGTTGCAGGATTTCGCCAAGAACTCGGCCCCGCCGGGAACCGCGGCGCCGGCGGCGCTTTTTGCGATAGGCTCCGTGCTGGCCGAGGACTATGAGCAGGACAAGGCCATCGGAATTTTGGAATCGTTGCGCGTGGCCTATCCCAAGAGCGCCTGGATTCCCAAGGCCGATTATCAACTCGGTTTTCTCTACGCGCAGACGAACAAACCGGACCAGGCGGTGAAGGCGTTGCAGGCCTGCATCGACGCAAACTCCGACCCCGTCCTGGTGCGGCAGGCGCGATTTGAACTGGGGAACATTCTCTTGCAGACGAAGGATTATGCCGGGGCGGCGGCGCAGTTCGGGCAGGTTTCCGACGGCACCGACGCGGCGGCGGAAAACGCGTCATATGATTTTCTCCTGACCCAGGCCCATCTGGCCGGCATTGACGCCTTCATGAAGGTGGAAGCCGATTTCGAGAAACGCTTCCCCAAGAGCGGTCACCTGAAGGCCATCGCGAAGGTCAAGGCCACGTTGCTCGCCGACGCGGGCAGGATGGACGAGGCCAAGGCGGCCTGCCAGATCGCCATCGCGCAGCCGGGCGGCGGACCCGACCAGGAGGCCTTGCTCAAAACATTGTCCGACCTGCAGTACCAGACGAACGACCTCGCCGGAACCATTGCGACCTGCCAGCAGATCGTCACGCAGTTTCCGAACGATTCGCTCGACGCGGCGGTGCGGGGCATCCTCGTTTCCTACGAAATGAAGCAGTTGACGGACGACCAGGTGGAGCAATTGCTCGAGGCGCTGGTCCAGAAGTCCGGCAAAACACCGGCAGCGGCGGGAACCTGGTTCCAGCTTGGCGAATTTTATTTTTACCGGCAGGACTATGTGAAGGCACAAAACGCCTTCCAGCAACTGATGGCGAATTACCCGGGCAGCGAAAACGCCGACCAGGCCAATTTCTTCGCCGGGAGCGCCGCCGCCGCGCACAAGGACTTCGCCGCCGCGCTGGCCCTGCTGGAAAAAGTGCCGGACGGCTCGGCCGTGAAGCCGGACGCGCGGCTTTTGGAGGCGCAGGTCTACCAGCAGCAACTTAATTTCCAGCAGGCGGCGGCGATGGCGGACACGGTGCTGGCCACGGAAAAGACGGGTCCCCGTTTCGTTGAGGCGAGCCTGCTCAAGGGGCAATGCCTCTTCGCGCTGGGGGCAAGCACTCCGTCAAATTACGCGCTGGCGCTGGCGGCGTTCGACCCGGTGGTGAAAAGCAAGGAGGCGACGATCGCGCAACGCAATGAGGCGGCGGTGCAGAGCGCGAAGTGCCTGGAAAAAATGGGCCGGTCGGACGAAGCGGAGGCGCTTTATCTCGACGTGCTCTACGGACGCACCGCGGGGGACGACGCGGCCTCGCCCGCCCCGCCCGAATTTTCGTGGCAGATCGAGGCTGGCTGGCAGGCGGCAAGCCTCCGCGAGGCGCGCAAGGACTGGCGGGGGGCGATCGAGATTTACCGGCGGATGGAGCAGATCGGCGGGGCGCACCAGCAACTCTTTCGTGACCTGCAGAACAAGCTGCGGCAGGACAACTATATTTACGAGTGATCCGCCCCGCGCCGCCACACGCTGGCCTCGGCGATGCTCCATTGATATTTCCGGCGGTGCTCGCGAATGAGAAAGGCGAGGTCGAAGACGCGGTGCAATGAAAAGGCGGGAGCGAGGTGTTCCCGCAGCGCGGCGAGGGTCCCGCGTCCGCCGCCATCGAGCCATTTTTCGCGGGGCGTGTATTCTTCGAGCCAGGTGTAGGGTGAGGTGATGACGAGCCAGCCGCCCGGCGAGACCAGGTCCGGCATCCGCGCCAGGCACGCGGCGGGATTGGGCAGGCGATCGATGAGGTTGGCCATCAGGACAAGGTCGAACTTTCCCAGATTGGCCCGAAGGGCGCAGGCGTTGCCGGTCTCGAAGGCGACCCGTTTCGTGCGCAGATCGGGCGGCAGTTCGAGATGGAGTTCGTCAACCGCGCCGCCTTCGCGCGGAACACGGATGACGGCGGCGCGTTCCGTTTGCATCCGTTGCGCGGCGGCGATGAAACGGGCGGAAAAGTCGAGGCCGATGACTTGGTCGAAGTGGCGGGCCAGTTCAAAGCTGGAACGGCCCACGGCGCAGCCGAGATCGAGGGCGCGGGCCTTTCGCTCTAGTTCGAGACCGGACAGCGCCTCCGTGACGCAGCGGACCGGAAATCCGCAGGCCGCGCGCGCGTCGGGCAGAAGCGGGCAAATCTGCTCGGGCGTGCCGTAGTGAAACAAGAGGTACTGCCCAAGCGCTGCATCCGTTTCATAAAAACCGGTACTCATGAGATAGACTCAAGGGTTGATCTGTTTGAGCGCGTCGTTGAGGGGCCCGCCGACATTTTTTTGCCACACATCCATGGCGAGAAAAAGGATCTTGATACCGACGATAAGGAGGATGAGAAAATAAAGGATCTTGGGGACCCACTGGGTCATCTGGTCCTGGGCGATTTTCCAAGAACGGGCGGCCTCGGCCTCGAGGTTCTCGAAGGCGGCGTCGAGCGCGCCGGAAATCTCCCCGGTTTCGATGAAGTCGACCCAGTCGCTGGGCAACCGGCGCCATCCCTGGACGAGGGCGGAGAGCTGGGCGCCTTCGCGCAGGGCCTGTTCCGCCTCCCGGGCAAGCTGCTCGCGCCCGGCGTAACCGGAGGCGCGCCACGCATCGGCGGCGGCGTTGGGCATCGGGACGCCCGCGCCGTACTCGATCCGCAGCGCGGTGATCCAGCGATAGGCATAGGCGGTGGAGAAAGTGCGTCCGATGAGGGGCACGCGGAGCCAGAAGGCCTGCGCCGCTTCGCTTTGCCACGAGACGCGCAGGATCGTGTAGAGAATGAAGCCGATGCCGTAGAGCCAGGCGAAGCTCACGATGATATGGACGATGACAACAGGCCACGAACTCGAGACGAGTTCGATAAAGTCCCCGACCAGCACGGCGAGGTTGAGGACGATGAAGGGATAGTAGAGGTGACGGGTGATCGAGCCGAACATGTCGAGCTGGCGCGACCAGAAATCGGCGAGGTGCTGGTAAACCGAATCGAGGCGCGCGCTGCGCTCTCCCGCGGCGACGAGGTTGCACTCGAAGGGCGAGAAGCCGGCGGCGGTGAAGGCATCGCCGACCGGTTCGCCCGCGTTTATTTTTTGCCCGAGAATTCCGACTTCGCGGCCGGAGAAACGGTCTTTCAACCGTTCGAGGCTGCTGCGCAAAGGCACGCCCGCGCGGGCGAGGACGGCCAGTTGCTGGTAGAAGCGGATGCGATGACGCAGCGTCACCCTTTCAATCTACTGCCTGTTTTATGAATAGGCGAGGCGAGGATGCATTTGCGCCGGCCCGAGTCTCTCCGTGACAGCAGTTTCGATTTTTCGTATCCTGCGCGAGTCGGGGCGGGAAACGGCGCGGCGTCTGTCCGGGCCGGTTCCGGACGTGGCCCCGGCCCATGCGGTCGATGAAATCGCGAAATTCATTCTCAATCCTTGCGTTGGTGACCGGGTTGTTCCTGGTATTTGCCGGGAACGCGCGCGCGGCGGTGTCGCTCGGGATCGATGAGCTGGAAAAAACGCACTTCGCCGTGTTGCAGGGCAAACGGGTCGGACTGATCACGAATCCGTCAGGGGTTGACTCGAAGGGACGCTCCGCCATCGACGTCCTTTACCACGGGACCGGGTTCCAACTCGTGCGGCTGTTCGGTCCGGAGCACGGGATCTACGGCAAGGTGGGGGCTGGGCGCAGCGTGGAGGACACCCGCGACCCGCACACGGGACTTCGCGTGTGCTCGCTTTACGGCGATACGCGGCGCCCCACATCGGAAATGCTCGAGGGAATCGACACGCTGGTCTATGACGTGCAGGACCTCGGCTGCCGCTCCTACACCTTCATCAGCACGCTCGGCTACGTCATGGACGAGGCGTCAAAACGCAACATCGAAGTGGTCGTGCTCGACCGGCCCGATCCCCTCGGCGGCATTCGCATCGAAGGGCCGCGGCTCGACGATTCGGTCAAGTCGTTCGTCGGGCTTTACGACATCCCCTACGTTTACGGCCTGACGCCGGGCGAGCTGGCCCAGTGGATCAACGTGAAATATTTGGACAAGCCGTGTCGGCTGGTCGTCGTGGCCATGCACGGCTGGACCCGCGGCATGGTGTGGGAAGACACCGGGCTCAAGTGGGTGCCGACCTCGCCCAACATCCCGACCATCGGCGCGGCGCGCGGCTACACCGCAACCGGTTTTCTCGGCGAAATCGGCATCGAGAGCGGTATCGGCAGCCCGGTCCCGTTCCAGGTCGTCGCGGGCAGCGACTGGGACCCGGCGCCGCTGGTGCGCCAGTTCAAAAATCTCCATATCCCGGGTGTGCGCGTGCTGCCCTACCACTACGTGTCCGAGGGAGGGCGCTGGGGAGGGTCGTCCTACAGCGGCGTTTACCTGCAGATCGACCCGCGCAACTCGGGCAACCTGACGGCGATCTCGTTGCAGGCGATTGAAATCCTGGAGCGGGAAATCGATGGCTTCTCCGCCTTCGGCCGCACCACGGCCGATGAGCGGGATATGTTCGCGAAAGTGACCGGGCAGGCGAATCTGCGCCACCAGTTGATCGCGGGCCGCCCCGTGAGCGATATTGTCCGCTCGTGGGACGCTGGCGTGGTGCGCTGGTCGCAGGAACGGCTGCCTTATCTGCTCTACGGCAACGCGCTCCCGAAGACCTCGAGCGCAACGGGCGTGATCGCGGCCAGCCCGGGCATCGCGCCCTAAGAGCTTGCTGAAAAGGCTCTTTTTTTATTTTAAAATCGGTCATCCCGAGCTTGTCGAGGGACCTCTAACTATTTTGCTTCAGGGGGTGTCTTTCGAGGGAATATGGAGAGATCCTTCGACAATTCTTCGACTTCGCTACGCTCGCTCAGAATGACGTTTAGCCAGCGGCGGTTTCACCGCCGGGAAAGGCAAGGATGACGGCCTTTTCAGCAAGCTCCTGAAACGCGCCCTAATGCGCGGGCGGCTGGGAAGAATTCGTGCCGGCCTGGGCCGTTTGCGTTGACGCCAGCGGAGCCGCGGGCTTGGCCGGGGCGGGCGGCTTGGGTGGCTGGGCCGGCGGGCCGTTGGGCGAGGAAAATTCACGGTAAAGTGCCTCGCCCAACTGCATTTGGCGCTGCTTGAGAATCGGCTCGAACTGCTTGGCGAGGTCCCGTTCCATCGGCAGGCGCTTGTTCCAGTATTCCTTTTCAAAACGGGCCTCCTGCTCCGGGGTCAGGGTAAGCAGGCCGAGATCGTGGGCCACCTTCTGGGCGACCTTCGCGCGGTAATCGCGAAAATCCTGGATGCGGGAGAGCATCATGGCCTCGTCCCTGAGGCTCATCTTGGTGAAGGGCGGCCACTTGCTGAGTTGGTCGCGAATCTGGTCGTCGGAGAGTGCGGCGAGCGCCTCGAGCTTTTCGCGGCTGGCCAGTTGGTCCTGGTTCGGCACCTTGATTTCGCCGACGTCGGGAAACGGCAGCATCCCCAGCCGCAGGGGATGGGCCACCTCGACCCCCTGCTGGAGGATGTTGCCGTAACGATTGTAGGGATCCTGCGGCGGCACCGGCGGAGCGGGCGCGCCCGGCTTGGTGGAAGCGGTGGCGGGTGGCGGTTTCACGTTCGCCGGCGGCGCGTTGGTCATCATCGAAGCGGACGGGTCGGCCATCAAACCCGGAAAGCCGGAAATGAGACATGCCGCCGCCGCCAGAAAAAACCGCAGGCTTAATACGAAGAATCTTGCCATGTCGAAGAAGTGGAGGAGGAATCGGAATCCGACCCCGGCCCGGCGGAGGCGACAACCTCGAACGCTTCCTGCACGTTCTTTTGGTCCTCGGCTCCTGCCGGATTGGGATGAGTTTGGGTCACCAGCAGCAAAGCGGCCAGGGATACGCCGATACCACCCCCGAGGGCCCAGCGCCAGACACGCCAGGCGGGCGCCAAGCCTTTTCCCAACCGCCGTTCGGCTTGGCGGCAACGCGCGAGAGTGCGCGCCGTAAACCAGCCGTCGGGCTCCGGTCGCGGGGCGCGGGCCAGCAACTGCCAGACGGGATCGTGGTCGTCCAGGCGGGGGTCATGATTGTCCGGGCTTGCCTTCATACCGAATCAGACACCGGGGATTCTCCAAAGTTGCGCATTTATTTTCAGTTGGAATGAAGCAGGTTAGGTACCGATGTCGTTGTCAGTTTCAAGATAATCGCGCAGCGCGAGGCGAAGCGTTTCCCGCGCGCGGAAGAGAAGCGACTTCACGGCCGGCACGCTGGTTTTAAGTATTTCGGCGATCTCTTCGTAGGAAAATTCGTCGTAGCGGCGCAGGACGATGGCGAGCCGCTGCTGCTCGGGCAGCGCGAGGATCGCCGCGTCGATGGCGCGCAGCATCTCCGCCTGCAGGGCCGACTCGTCCGGCGTCTTGTTCACCGTGTCGGGCGCGTCGAAGCCGGGCGCGGACGGCTCATCCTCGGGCGGGTGAAGCGAAATGAAAGGCGCGCGGGAACGGCGCCGGTGCTCGTTGAAAACGAGATTGCGCACGATGGTAAACATCCAGGTCTTGAACTGCGCCGTGGCGCGATAGGACCCGGCGGCGCGGTAGACGCGGACGAAGGCCTGCTGGGCGAGGTCCTGTGCCTCGATGGGATCGCCCAGCATCTTCGCGATGGTGCCGTAGACCGCCCCCTGGTGCTTCTCGATCAATTCCCGCAACGCCTCCTCGTCGCCCAGGGCGATCAGGCGCATGAGACTCTTGTCATGGACATCGGACTCAACGGCCGCTTCACGCGCCGATGCGTCGTCTCGACTCTCCTGCTTCATCAGTTTCAAAGCCAAGCCGCGATCCTACCCCCATCGTCCGCTCAGAAGCGAGCAATCCCGCAAGAGCGGGACCGGGAAAAGGAACAGGCAATATGATGCGCTAGGGACTTGCTGAAAAAAGACGTCATCCTGAGCCTTTCCCGGCGGTGAAACCGCCGCTAGCTAAACGTCATTCTGAGCGAGCGTAGCGAAGTCGAAAAATTGTCGAAGGATCTCACACCATTTTCTCGAAAGACACCCTCGGATATGCGTCAGTTATCCTTTGGGGGAGACGGGTCAGACTCCGCCTTCTTCAATAGAGGCTGAAGGTGTTCGTCGATAAACTGATTCGGAGTCCATCCCTTTGCCATTTTCTCAACGAAGAAATTGTCTACGGCAGACAGCATTACTTCAGCCGCCTTCCCGATGCCTAACGGCAATACTGCATCCATCATTATGCCGATTCCGGCAAAAGTAGCCCATCGTGCTGTCTTTCCTGGCAGTCGATCAATGAAATTACCCTTGGATATTTCTTTGTAGTATTCTCGGAGGATGTTTTTGTCGGCATCCTGTTTTACCAACCAATCTTTGAAACGTCCGGCGGCCATAATGACAGGAACAACTTCTGAAATTGGCACCTTACCCGTGTTAAAGGCTTCACGGATAGCTTTCGCATCATCAAGGAGCAATTCGGAAAAAAGGTGCCTTTCCATTTCTGACCTTTTTGATCTGGTCATGAGGTGGACGAAGCGAGCTTCAACCAAATCCGCGCCTATCGGATCAACAGACAACTCGCTAAGTTGACGAGCAGCGAGATATAAGTGACTTTCGGCCACTGAAACGTAGGAAAGCATCAGCGCAGGCGATAGTGACGAGTGCTTAGGGCTAACCCGCGTATGGTAGTATCGATTCAAAGCTGCGAAATCGAGATTGGAGTGCACCACGATCCCGTCTGGTGTGCGTTCGGGAGCAAATTGTACTTCTCCGGTAAATTCAGGAACAAGACGTCGAAGTATCGTCTTAACTGCCGTTTCAACAAGCGGCTGGTTCGATAGGAGCGGATAGAGGCCGTTCTTGAAACTGTCATCGAATGTTAATTTTGGTATCAGCTTTTCAAGGCGTAGAGCAATACGTCGTCCTTTGCCCGTCTTCCCTGTCAGTTCTACTGCGAGTCTTTTCAGCTCTTCCAAAAGAGAATATTGAGGAGAAGCTTCCGCCGAAGATATCATGATCGGCCTGTGAAGGTCATGAGCAGCGTTAGAGTGAATGCCAAGCATTTCATCGGAAAAGAGAATTACGAGAGACTGTGATTCGAGGAGCCGCTCCAAATTATCTGTCCCGAAAGCTCGGACTAATTGCCGCAGCATCTTTTGCGTCGCCACTACATAAACCGTCTTATAAAAAAGCAAACATTCGAGAAGATTGCCGATATCAATCGGAGCATCCACATTATCGAGGCTTTGTGCCCTTATCGTGATGGCTGAAAACATTCTTTTGAATGATAAATGCTCCTTTGGGATGTCAAGGGAGGTATTGGCTGTTCTCTTTTTCCCCCTCTGATAAATTATCCGTACACATGGGCGACGGGGAAATACCACCCTTGAGTGAAGTCCCGGAATACACTCCCACGAGTCTTTCCAGTCCGATTTCTCAGTATTGTTTCACACTCCAAGCTCATCGCGGAGAAAACAGGATCGTGTCGGGCACAGGCGTTGCCATAGCGCCCTATTTGGTCTTAACCGCCGGGCATGTCATAGAGGATTTCGCGCGTCAGCTATTGGATATGACCCTCGAGGGGTCTACGAGGGTTGCGTTTGAATCGCGGCATAGTTTGCTTGCTGCCCACATTAGACATGATCTCAACTTGGCTAGCGTTTGGAATGTCACAAAGTATTGGGTTGCTAGATTTACGGACTTAGCTTTGTTGCGATTGACACCGAGAACCACTGAGCAACCCGAGTATGTTTGGCGGTGTCCGCAATTAAACATGATCCCCCCGCCCATTGGTGCACGAGTTGCATCCTTTGGGTACACGAAATCCCACTCCCGTAGGGATGAGGCCGGTAAGATCACTTGGTACGCGGAGGGGATTACTTCCACAGGCTTCGTACAGGAACACCACTGGGAGCGTCGAGACAACGCGATGCTTCCCTTCCCCTGCTATCGGACAAACACCCGAATCGACGGAGGCATGAGCGGCGGTCCCGCCTTCAACAACGATGGCGAACTTGTCGGGGCCTGTAGCTCGGCAATGTCCGAACCTGCGGAAAACGGCCAGTATACCGCATATGTGGCTGCTCTATGGCCGCTTATGGGGATGAAGATAGATTATCTGACCGAAGGAGAGTTCCTTCCGCTACTCGAATTGGCCAGACGTGAAATAATCCACACGAGCAACTTAGACCGAGTCACGATCGACGAGCACGGCATCGTGACAGTTACTGTATAATAGGGGAAATAGGGGACAGGCACCCCGGCTCACTCGGAGCAGGCATCTTTTCAAGCCGTTGCTTTTAAATACCCGCCATCGCGCTTTTCGCGCAGATCGCCAAGACAGCTGGGGCCGGGAAGGGTTACGGCGTCACCGGGAAAAAGAGGACTGGCACGCAGGCTCACTCGGAGCAGCCATCTTTTCAAGCCTCTGCTCTTAAATCCCCGCTATCGCGCTTTTCGCGGAGATCGCCAAGCCGTGACAGTTAACGCCAGTCCAGCACAACCAATCCATTGACACGTCCAAAATGGGGTATGCGGCTGAGGGACCACGCTACGCATGCGTCCCATCTAGCGTAACCGGATGAGGAGCACTCACCCGACGTGGCTTAAAAGTTGAAACCCAAAAAGTCTCGTCAACGACACGCCTTGAGTCAAAATCACAGAAGAGCACCCATCCATGCCAAAAACAGTTACCTCAAATTGGAAATCCCAGTTCAAACCCCAAACAAAAGATTACTTATGACAAAAATACCCCAGGAAATACAAGAGTTCATCAAAAGCAAAATGGCATGGGTGGCTACGGCCTCCCCGGATGGCATACCCAATGCCACACCCAAGGGATCCGTTCAGGTGATCGATAACGAACACTTGGTTTTCGCCGACCTGTTCTCCCGCAAAACCAGGGAAAACTTGAAAGCAAACCCGAAAGTGGCCGTCACAGTGGTAGATGAAAAGAGCTACAAAGGCTATCAGTTGAAAGGTTCCGGGGAATTGCTCACCAGCGGCCCTATCTTTGACCAGGTTGTGGAGCAGTTGAAGAATGCCCCCATGAAACTGCCTCCGGTGAATTATGTGGTCAAAATCACCGTGGACTCGATTTACGACCAATCCGTGGGGCCCGACGCAGGCAAGAAAATCGCATAAAGAAACCTTGGCAGCCGCCCCCCGGTCCAGCGGCGGCTACCCTGGACTGCATTTTTCATACAACGCCAGAAGCCCTAAATTGCCGCTGCCACGCAGACAAATAATCGCTCCTTAGCGCAACAACGCCTTATCTGTGCTTTTCTTGAACATGGGTATCCGTCCCAAATGAGAAAAAGGGACTGGCACCCGGAGGTTTCGGTTTTTGCATAAGCCTCTGCTTTTAAATCCCCGCTAGCGCGCTTTTCGCGCAGGACGCCAAGACAGCGGGGTCGGGCGGCGGTAACGTGCGGCCATGGACGCCCTATCGCCAGAAAGATTCGACCAGCCCGCCATCCGCTCGCTTCCAGCGGGCGGGTCTGCCCTCCATCCCAACCCGGAAACGAGCCCAACGCACCATCACTCGGCGACCCAAAAGTCGCATTGGACGCAACAAGACGCAGCAAGACGCAGCAAGACGCAGCAAGACGCAGCAAAGCTCCACAAGGCCCCACAAAATTCGCCCCACGACAAAAAAACGAGCCAAAATTCAGCCCAATCAAGCCAATTCAAGGCAAATCGCGCTTCATCGCGCCAAGTCCGGGCCCCGTATTCCGTCAACCCTCAATCGATTTCAATCACCAGCGCGGTGATGTTGTCGCGGCCCGAACGTTCCAGCGCGGCTTCGACCAGCCGCTGGGCCGGAGGCAACTTCTCCTCCGCCGGATCGGGCTGACGCAGGAACTGATGAAACTGCTCGTCGAAAAGCCCGTCGTTCAGCCCGTCCGTGCAGAGGAGAAAGAGGTCACCCGACTCATAGGCCACGGCTCCCATTTGCGGTTCCACGAATTGGTTTCCACCCCCGAGCGCCTTTTGCAACATGTGACGCCGCGGATGTACCTTCGCCTCCCGCTCGGTCAGCTTCCCGTTGCGGAAAAGCCAGCCGACATGGGTATCGTCATGGCTGAGTTGCCGGATGCCCTTTTCTCTCGCGGGCAGGTAATAGATCCGGCTGTCGCCGATATGCCCGAAGTACATCCAGCCCGGCGTGAACCAGCAGAGGCTCAATGTCGTCTCCATCCCGGCGCATTCCGGGTAGCTTCTCCCCACTTCAGCGAGGTTCCGGTGGATTTCGTCGAAAAGCTCGATCAGGATATCGGTGAAACCGGATTCCAACCCAAGGGCCGACTGCTTGTAGGAACGGGGCAGCAAATGTGTGATTTTTTCCATGGTGATCCGGCTGGCAATTTCCCCCGCCTTCGCGCCGCCCATGCCGTCGCTTACCGCGAAGACGAAGTCCGTCGTCGCGGTAAAGGCCTCTCCGATCTTGCCAAGATGATGCACCTCAAACGCGTTGAAGATGAGCCCGAGAAAGGAATCTTCATTGTTCGGGCGGACCTTGCCACGGTCTGTCTGCCCCGACCATTTGAGCTGCCGTGGGGGGGGGACACTACGTGGATGGTCCATTTTGAGGGGGATTTTCGAATCCGGGCAGGATGGTTGCAAACTCAAAATCGATCAAGCAGAAGCGCCCGTCGGTTTGCCGGTAGGTCACATTGCGCATTTCCGCGTCCTCGTGCCGCACGCCGTAGGTTTCCAGTTCGGCGAAAAGCTCGCGCGCCCGGGCCTCATCCAGGTGTTCCACCCGGCTTCCGCAATTTGTCGTCACGATCGCAAGCTTCTGCGGGTCCGAATCGAGCAGTCTGGGCACGAATGGACACTGCCAGGCTTCCAAGTGGCGCAAAATATTGACTTCATTGGCAAACCGTTCCTCCGCCTTAGGGCCGTGGAAGTACTTGTAGACCTTCCCGTCGTAACTGATCCGGACGGTCGCCCGCAGGGTGTCTTTCATCACCTCCATAAGGCCCTAACTATGCCCCGCTTGGGGACGGAGGCAACCGCGCCTCTGCGGATCGTGATGGATTTTATTGGACATAAAATTGGCATGATGACTGCTTCAAGCCCTCACCCGCCGAAAAATGGAAAAATCGGCATAAACGACCCAACCCAAACACAACCTACAAACACATGGCGAAGTATAAATTGGAATATCTCTGGCTCGACGGTTACAAACCTGTAGCCAGCCTCAGAGGCAAAACTCAAGTTAAGGAATTCAGCAGCTTTCCGAAGCTCGAGGAATTGCCTCTTTGGGGATTCGATGGCAGTTCGACTCAGCAGGCTGAAGGCCACAGTTCCGACTGCGTCCTTAAGCCGGTCGCGGTCTATCCCGACTCGACCAAGAAGAATGGCGTCATTGTGATGAACGAAGTGATGCTGCCCGATGGCTCCGCGCATCCCTCTAACGCACGGGCGACCATCCTCGACGACCCCGGTGCTTGGTTCGGCTATGAGCAGGAATACTTTCTTTATAAGGAGGGGCGCCCCCTCGGTTTCCCCAAGGAAGGTTATCCGGCTCCGCAGGGTCCCTACTACACCGGCGTTGGTTACCAATTCGTCGGCGATATCGCCCGTGAGATCGTTGATACCCACCTTGACCTCTGTCTTGATGCCGGCATCAACCACGAAGGCATCAACTCGGAAGTGGCCAAGGGCCAGTGGGAATTCCAGATCTTCGGCAAAGGCTCCAAGAATGCGGCCGATCAGGTCTGGGTCACCCGCTATCTCCTGTTGCGTCTGTGCGAAAAGTACGGCGTCGACGTGAACTTCCATTGTAAACCGCTTGGCAACACCGACTGGAACGGCTCGGGCATGCACACGAATTTTTCCACGACCTACATGCGTGAGGTGGGTGGCAAGGAATACTTCGAAAAGCTGATGGGGGCGTTCGACAAGTACAAGAACGAACACATCGCGGTCTACGGTCCGGACAACCATCTGCGTCTGACGGGCCTGCATGAGACCCAGTCGATCGACAAGTTCAACTACGGCGTGGGCAATCGCGGCGCCTCGATCCGAGTGCCCCATAGCTTCGTCAACAACGGCTACAAGGGTTACTTGGAAGACCGTCGTCCGAATTCCGCCGGCGACCCCTACAAGATCGCCAGCCGGATTCTCCAGACGATCGCTACGGTTCCGACCAAATAAGGAGCAGACGATTCCAAGAGGAACGCCGTCCCGCTTTAAGCGGGACGGCGTTTTCTTTTCAATCCAATCTTATTTTTCGATCGTTAGATATTATATTGTGGATAATTACGTATAATTTTATAGAAATATATCTAAAATCTTAGTGGATGGATGTGAATTTTATAAGCCCACGAGGGTTTAATTTTTATGAGAGAAAATTTCTTAAAATATGGCGCAATAACCTTGACTCATAAGCGCAGAAGTCCTTCTACTACACCCATGAATACACGGTTCTTCTTCTGCCTTCTGGCTGTCTCTCTTGTCGCGGTGGGCCGTTCCATGGCCGCCGATCAGGTCGCCACGGTGACCGTAGCCGTCAACGACGTTGATCACGGTTCTTCCCAATCGACCGCCTCTTCTCCGGCCACGAAGGGAACCAAGATTCACGATGGCGAATATGTCAAGACCGGTGACTCGTCTCGCGCCGAACTCCAGTTCTCCAACAATACGATTTCGCGTCTCGGCTCCAACACCATCTTCAATTATTCCGCCTCCGCCAATCAGGTGAACCTTGAGTCCGGCACCATCCTCTTCTCCAAGCCCAAGGACGGCCAGAAACTCAACATCAAGACCGAGGCTGTGACTGCGGCGATCGTGGGCACCACCGGCTTTTTCAATGTTTCTCATCACAACGGCAAAACCTACACCCTCTTCGGTATTATCGAAGGTCACGCCAATGTCACGGCGGGTGGCAGTGATCCTGTAATTGGACCCGGCGATGCATTCCTCGATATCGACACGCCCGGCCAGCCACCCCAAATTATTATCTTTAACTTCAATATTAATAAGTTCTGGACGACGTCGAATCTGGTTACGGATTTCTCACAGAACTTGCCTAACGAAAGCTACATCCTCACATCGATCCAGCAATACCTTGATAACGTCCATCGCGGATTCATCGTGGACACGAATTTTACTCCTTCCCCCCCCTCCCCTACCCTTGACTTGCCGTACCCAACCTGGCTCCCCGCCAATGACTCAGCTGGCAACGGGCTTAACGTTTTCAACGCGAGCGGGCTGCATGGGCCTCCCGTCGTGACCACCACCTGTTGCCATTGCTGCTGTTGTTGGTGCTGCCGCTGTTGTTGTTGCCGGTGCTGCTGCTACCGTGGGTCGCCCCAATGACCCCTCCATATTAAACACCATCACGATTAAACTCGGAATAGAATGAAAATTACCACGTCCCTACCCCAAATTTGTCTCGCCGCCGTTCTGACTTTCCTGATCTCGCCCGCTCTGATCGCGCAACAGCCCGCGGCGGAAACGCTGCAACAGCGGCTGCCCGCGACGCCGGGAGCCGCCCCGCTGTCCAGCCTCCCGTCAGCCATCACCACGAACTCCGATCTGGGCCAGATTGCCATCGTCCAGCAATTTCCGAAGCCCCCGACGCTGACCTTTTCCACGTCGCAGCAGTTCTTTTACACCGACAATGTTTTCTACACCAACGATCATGAGGCCACCATCGGCAGCCTCGGTTATCTCGGCAGCTACACCGGCAGCTGGGTCCCCTATTCCTTGCGCGACTGGACTCCGCGCATCAGCGCCCAATGGAATATGGTCCGCTACGGCAGCGCCGCGGCGGGTGATTTCGACAACGAAAATATCGCCGTTTCCAGCCAGTATGTCTTCGGCGACGACCGTACCTGGACTTGGACCACCTCGGCCACCATCGCCAACTTTACCGATCCCCACAACAACGACCATCAGTTCTACAAGGAAGTGGTCTACGACAATCAGATCAGCAATGTTCAGCATCCCTTTAAGGACGTCCCCCTCTACTTCATTGCCGCCTACGACATCGCCTATCACCAGGCCAGCCCCGCCATCTTTGACCGCCTCGACAACTCCCTCGACTTCAGTTGCGCCTACTATCCCGTCCCCGAACTCAGCATCGGGCCGTATGTGCGTCCCTGCGCCCGCACCTATTTCAACAATGGCACGTATTTGATCAATGGCGACTTCGGCAGCGGCCTTGTCCAGAACGACCGTGACGACTTCAATCTCGCCGTCGGCTTCGATGTCACCTATGCGCCATGCAACTGGTTCTCCATCTCGGCTGATTTCAACCACGTCGACGATTACTCCAACAATTCTTCTCTCAGTTACAGCGACACCACGCCCGGCCTCACCTTCACCGGAACGATCCGGTTTTAGAGAAATTCGCTTCAAAATCGACGTTGACCGAGTTGGAATTTTTGTGCAAGGGGGCGCTTGCAAAAACACATGCGGCGCCCGCCAGTGTCTTATGAGCGCAGCATGATTGCCGTCTGCATGGACCTGCCCGTCCGCGGCGCTTACTTCTTCGTCATCACTCGCACGCCCGTCCACGCCTCGTCCGGCGGGTTGCGGATGAATTCCCGGCAGTTGGCCAGGTACGCCTCCGCCTGCAAATCGCCCGGCTGAATTTTCAGCGCTTCCTCGAACAGCTCCGCCGCTCGCCCGAACTCCCGGCTGCGAAAAGCGCGCACGCCCTCCTCGTAAGTCTCGAGAAATTTCTGCATTTCGGGCGCCAGTCCCTCGGACTTCTCCCCGATCACGGTGAAAGCCTCCACCGCCTTGGTCTTCCCCACCACCACCACCAAGTCCACCGTGCGCAGGTAAAATACGTCGCGCACCAAATCGGCCACGCTCTCGCCGAGCAGCAATTCCAGATGATATTCCTTCGTCAGACTCTCCAGCCGCGAGGCCAGGTTCACCGCGTCGCCGATCACCGCGTATTCCGTCCTCTGCTGTTGCGAACCGATGTCGCCCACGATGGCCTCGCCGTGGTTTAACCCGATCCCGATGTGCCATTCCTCGCGCCCCTGCGCCTTCCACTTCGCGTTCAACTTCCCCAACTCCGCCAGCATCTCCCGCGCGGAGCGGACCGCCCGCACCGCGTCCTCCTTCGGCCCGAAGTTGTAGGGCGTGTTGCCCCACACCGCCATTACCGCGTCCCCGATAAATTTGTCCAGCGCGCCGTCATAACGAAAGACGCAGGCCACCATCTCCGTCAGGTACTCGTTGAGCTTGGCGATGTGCTGCTGCGATTTTCCCTCCGCGGCCGCCGCTTCCGTCTTGGTCGTGAAACCGCGCACGTCGGAAAAAAGCACCGTCACCGGCTGGCGCGAGCCGGCCAGCATTTCCTGGTAACTTTCGAGGTGATCGAGCAGGTACTTCGCCACGTTCGGCGAGGTGTACCGCTGGAAGGCCGCGCGCAACTGCATCTTCTCCACCTGCGCCAGCACGAAATCGTAGACGGTGCCGACGCCCATCGCCCCGCCGAACACTCCGACCGGCCCGACCGCCGGCAAAAGCCAGCCCGGCCCGTTGTACGCCCTCAGGATTGCCGCCACGTAAACGCCCGTCACCAGCACCGCCGCCGCGAATCTCCCGGCGATGTTCGGGACGACCAGCGCCAGCGCCAAGGCCAGCGCGGCCGCGCTGAAAATCATCACCCGGCTGAACGCCGCCGACGGCCTCTGCAAGAAATCATTCTCCAGCAGTGCGTTCATCGCGTTGAGGTGGATTTCCGCGCCCGCCATGATTCCAAACGGCGTCGGCTGCACATCCTTGAACCAATTCCCTTCCGGACCCACCAGCACGATCTTGTCCTTGAAATAGGCGCCGTTTTGAAAATTCGACGCCCAGGCGTGCGGGTCGAAGATGGTGTAGAGGGAATAAGAGGGAATCAGCGGGATGTTGGGCAGATGGGCGCCTCCAAACCGGAACACATGGGCGTCCATGTCATTCGGCGGCCGTTGCAGCCCACCCGCGTTCTCCGCCATGCGCGCGGCAAGAGAATAGGTCATCGGCAGGTTTTCCGCGCCTTTCAGGCTGTTGATATATTCGAGGTTGATGCGGTAATGCGTATCGCGAACCACGGCGTCCTCGTCGGGAAAATAATTAAGGTAGCCGACCTGCTCGTCCGTCGGGCTTTGCGAGGGCAAAAGCGTGGAGGGCGGCAGCGTAAACCCGTTGAGACCGTCCGCAAAATTCATCCCCACGACGATGCGTCCGGGATATTTGTCCATGACCTGCCGAAAGTCGGCGTCCTCCGGCTTTGGATCGCGAAAGATCAGGTCGAAACCCACCACCTTGGCGCCGGCACCAAATAACCGGTCGCAGACTTCCCCGTAGACCGAACGCTGGAAGGGAAAACCGTCACTGGCCCGGATCAGCAAAAGCCCCTTTGAATTCGCAATCGTCGCGTCATCCAGGGCATCGAGCTTGATCGAAGGCCCGTCAATGGCCAAAAAAACCAGGTTGGGGTTGATCGGCGCCAGCCGTCCGAAGCGGGCCCGCGCGTCGTCCGTCGCCAGTTCGGCGCGCGCCAGGGGGCGGTAATGCAAATCGCTCTCGAAAAGGTCCTCGAGATAATCCAACCCGAACCAGATGCCGAGGACACCGAGGGTGATCGCCAAATGACTCGTCCAGCGCCTTTTCAACCATCGCAGCACGGCTCCATGAGAGCGTAACCCCGCCGCGCTGGCAACCGCGCAGTTCCGCTGAAAAGAGCCCTTCCGGCCCTGCTTCCGGCGCGATTTTGGCTTGCTGCTTCCCGAGGCTCGGGCATTGTGGATGTTTCGCCGCAAACCGCGACAGGCGACGGGCTGGATAGCTCAGTTGGTAGAGCAGCGGACTGAAAATCCGCGTGTCGCCGGTTCGATCCCGGCTCCAGCCACACCTCTGAAAATAGGGGTTGTGTACCAAAAAGTGTACCAAATTCGCCTTTGTCGGGTTGTTTTCCCGACGTTTTAATAGGAGCTCAGCCGTT